>CAMEBJ010000217.1 GCA_945912085.1 uncultured Bacteroidales bacterium
GGGTCACTTTCGCGATAGTATGCACCGATTCCCTGCTCCGGAAAATATTGATACTCAAATTCCCCCGCTGCAAATGCGAACAGATAGGTCGGCAGCGGCTTTGTCGGCTTGAATCTCAGGACTTTTCTGCCACCTGTGACATTCCTTTCGGACTCTCCCTCCAGTTCCCTTACCGGCTGACCGTCGCTGACCGCCTTAAGGTGTTCTTTCTCCAAAACATTGTTGCTGACCGCCTTCCAATGCTCCGGAACTTCCAATTCAAGAGTGAAAGACGCCTTGAGGTCCGGCTGGTCAAAGCAGGGGAAGACAGTCCTTGCACGGTCCGGCACAAAAAGCGTGTAGAGATAGCCCTCTCGTCTGTTGAGCGACTGTCTTCCTGCAGTGAACTCAATTTCCACCCGGTTCAGACCCTTTTTGAGAAACCTTTTGGGAATGACCAGATGCTCATTCTTCGAAACAACCTGGCATTTCTTTCCGTTTGCCCTAATCGAATGGATTTTCCGTGCATCCTCCCTGAAATCCAGAATCAGGTCCGCCCTCATTGCCAATGTGCACCGCACAGTCTCCTTCCCTTCCACATCCTGCGTCATATCTTGAGGAATGTCAAATCTCAGGTCATACTGCAAATCGCTGATATTCTGCTTTCTCTCGATTGCCAGTGAAAGGGGTACTCCGTTTTCGACCTCCTGCCCGGTACAAGATGAAAACAAAGCAACAATCAATGAGACTATCGAAACAATTGTCTTTTTCATTTCAAATCCAATAATCTTCGCGAAGGTACAAAATATATTTTTGTTACATTCTTAAGTTTGGAATTGTGTGATTTTTGACTGCAAAATTGCAACTGTGATGCATTATGAGTAAATTTACGACGTTTTTGCCCGAAGGGGTATAGGAATATTTTGAAAAAACCACATTATATGACAAACTACAAAACAGATTCAAGAATTGTACTGACCCTTGATGCGGGTGGTACCAATATGGTTTTTGGCGCAATGCGCGGCGGAGAGTTCATCGTTGATCCTATTACTCTGCCGTCCAATGCCAACAATCTGGACTTGTGCCTTGAGACTATGGTCGTCGGGTTTGAGTCCGTCATCAACAAACTTTCTGAGAAGCCCTCTGCCATCAGCTTTGCTTTCCCTGGGCCGGCTGACTATCCGAACGGCATAATTGGGGGATATCTTCCGAATTTTCCGTCTTTCCGTGATGGAGTTGCTCTCGGACCGTTCCTCAGGAACAAATTCGGAATACCTGTCTTCATCAACAATGACGGTGACCTTTTTGCCTACGGGGAGGCTCTTGGAGGGGCATTGCCGGAAATCAATGCCAGACTGAAGGAGGCGGGAAGTGCAAAGACCTACAGGAATATGGTCGGCTACACTTTCGGAACCGGCTTTGGAATCGGTGTTGTAATCGGCGGGGAACTGAACAGGGGAGACAACTCCTGTGTGGAGACCTTCTGCCTGCCGAACTGCAAGTATCCTGGAGTCATAGTTGAGGAAAGTGTTGCAGTGAGGGCAGTGAAGAGAGTTTATGGCGAACTGTCCGGCAATCCGGGACACAGTTTCGAACCTAAGGACATCTACGAGATTGCCGAAGGCACAAGGGAGGGCAATCCGGAGGCTGCCAAAGGGGCATTTGCCCAGCTTGGTGAGATTGCAGGTGATGCAATGGCCACGGCGGTTACCCTGATTGACGGTCTGATTGTCATTGGAGGCGGAATCACTGCGGCACGCAAGTACATTATGCCGTCGCTGCTTGCATCCCTCCGCTCGAAAATCCACACCCTTGGCGGAGAGGAACTCAACAGGGTTCAGATGAAGGTCTATGACCTGGATGACGAACAGGAGTTTGCACAGTTCGCAAAGGGCGAGGCTCGCAGTCTGAAGGTCTATGGCTCAGAGGAATATGTCAATTACGACCCTCAGAAACGCATCGGAGTGACGATTTCAAAGATGGGAGCAAGCAAGGCTATTTCCGTCGGAGCCTACACCTTTGCTCTTAACGAGCTTGACAGGGATATTGACGAATAGCCACTGTTCTGTCATCTCAGCTGATCATAGTAAACTGTTCTGTCATCTTGACTGATCGTAGACAATAGTGAGGTTGGTGCAAAGTGTTGATAATCAACAGATGTTCTGACTACATCCTCCGGATTTTGTTAGGCGTGACAAATTTTTGATACAGTCTTCCGAGATTATAACAAGGCGGTGAGTGCCAAGCGCAGAAATCACCGCCTTATTTAATCACGGACATTTCATCCAGAAGCCAGGAGGCATTCCCAGTCTTCTCAATGGTGAAAAGCACATAGCGTATGTCCAGGGCAATGTTGCGGCAGAAGTCCGGGTCAAATGCTATGTCGCTCATTGTGCCTTCCCAGACCCTGTCGAAATTGATTCCGATGAGCTGCCCGTCGGCATTGAGCACCGGACTGCCGGAATTGCCTCCGCTGGTGTGGTTTGTGGCAAGGAAACACACCGGAACATCCCCTTCAGGGGTGGTCCATCTCCCGAAATCCCGTGAAGCATATATGTCCCGAAGCCGCTGTGGGATGTTGTAGTCGTAAATCTGTGGATTGTCCTTCTCGATGATACCCTTCAGTGTTGAATATGGCCTGAAGTAAATTCCATCGGAAGGGGAGTAGCCTTTTACATTTCCGTAGGCAACCCTGAGTGTCAGGTTTGCGTCCGGGTAGAAAGGACGCGATGGCGTTGAAGGGTCAGCCGAATACTCCATCTGCCCGCGCATATAGTCCCTGTAGGCTAGCTGAAGGCTGCCATTGAGCCGGTTGAGTTCAGGAAGGATTTCTGAAGCATACCATTTCCCGAACTCCACGGCAAATTCCACTGCAGGATCACTGTCCACAAGCAATGTGTCAGAGCTCTGGAGGGAAGCCACGCGGGAGCTGTCCGTGAAGATGGTTTCACTGAAAATATGTTCGGACCATCGGGTGATACTTCCGTGCTTCAGAAGTTTGTCCTTGAACCACAATGGTTTGTGCTCTTCGGACAGAGCCTTGTCGAAGGCTTCCATCAGGCAGATGAATGTTTCCCTGTCAATCGGAAGGTACCAGTCTTTGTAGAATGAAGCTGTCTGAAGGGAAATCTTGTCCCTCAGGGAAGC
>CAMEBJ010000218.1 GCA_945912085.1 uncultured Bacteroidales bacterium
GTTGTCTTCCCCAGAAACGGCCGAGTCCTTTACAAGTGATTGAATATTAACTAATTAAGAAATATAGCATAATGGAAGTCATTAAGCGTAACGGTAACACTGTGCCGTTCAATTTCAACAAGATACAGAATGCTCTTGACAGCGCATTCATTGACTGCGGGTTCGACAAATGTCCTGAAACAGTCCTCAATTACATCTGGGGATGCGTGGCTCAGGAGGAGGAAGTTAAGGCTCTGAAAGTCGAGACAATCCAGGACATTGTCGAGAGGGGAATAATGAAGATGGGCTATTTCGAAGTTGCGAAGCAGTACATCCTCTATCGCGAGAAGCACAAGGACCTCCGTTTCATCAAGGAAAGGATTGACTATATGGATGAATATGCCGCTTCAGCCGAGAATGCGGCAACGTCTTCGGAGACAGATGCAAATGCCAACGTTGCAATCAAGAATGTCGCAAACCTCGACGGTGAGGTTTACAAGACCTTGAACCGCCAGATTCAGCGCTACAGGATGCAGAAGAAGCTGAAAGCCATTGCAGGAGTGGAACTTGCATCTCAGTATGTAAAGGATTTGGAGAGCCACATCATTTACGTGCACGACGAGAGTTCCAGCCCGGCCGTGAAGAACTATTGCGAGGCCGTGTCCCTCTATCCTTTTATGATGGACGGAACTTCGGGGATGGACGGGCTGAAGGCCAAGGCTCCGCAGAACCTGAGCAGTTTCTGCGGTCAGTTCACCAACCTGGTATTCCTGCTCTCGGCACAGTGCAAGGGTGCCGTGGCGTTCGGAGAGTTCTTCAATGTCTTTGACTATTTCTGCGCGAAGGATTTTGGTCCTGACTATCACAATCGTCTTGACGAGAAGGGATCCATTTACCCGAGCAAGACCATCGGACAGATGATTCTCCAGTACTTCCAGCAGATTGTCTATGGTATCAACCAGCCTGCAGGAAACCGCAGTTACCAGTCTCCGTTCACCAACATCTCCTACTACGACAAGAATTACTGGCACGCCCTTTTCGATGATTTCGCATTCCCTGACGGGACGAAACCGGTGTGGGAGCGCGTGGACTTCCTCCAGAGGTACTTCCTCAAATGGTTCAACAATGAAAGGACAAAGACCCTTCTGACATTCCCGGTTGAGACTATGGCCCTTCTGACCGATGGAAAGGATGTGCTTGACCAGGACTACAAGGCCCTTACCTGTGAGATGTACGCCGAAGGACACTCTTTCTTCACCTACCTGAGTGACAATCCGAATGCGCTCGCAAGCTGCTGCCGTCTCCGCAACCAGATTCAGGAGAACACTTTCTCTTTCACGAACGGACTGCCCGGAGTGCAGACCGGAAGCGCAAACGTGATTACTCTCAACCTGAACAGGATTACCCAGAACTGGGCTCGTGAGAACGGATTTACACGCGGTTACCTCAAAGAGCACTTCTTTGAGAATGCCGACAGTTTCAAGGAGTATTTCATTGCAATCCTCGAAAGGGTTTACACCTACCACACCGCCTACAAGATTCTCCTTTACGAGACAGAGCAGGCTGGTATGCTGACTGCATCCAATGCGGGCTACATCAAGATGAACAAGCTCTACAGCACCATTGGCGAGAACGGAATCAACGAGGCTGCGGAGTTCCTCGGAATGAAATGCAGCTACAATCCTCAGTACAGGGATTTCTGCCGTCTGATCACAGGTACGATCAGTGAACAGAACAAGATTCACAGCAAGCCGCAGTTCCTGTTCAATCAGGAGTTTGTTCCTGCCGAGGGACTTTCTTCGAAGAACCTGAACTGGGACAAGGCGGATGGCTACTGGATTCCTGAAGGCAGGATTCTCTACAATTCCTATTTCTACCTTGCCAACGACACTGAAACTGATGTTCTCGACAAGTTCAGGCTCCACGGCCGCGAGTTCACTGAACTTCTGGACGGAGGAGTGGGACTGCACTGCAACCTCGAGGAGCATCTTTCAAAGGAACAGTATTCAAAGCTTGTCGATTTCGCAATTGCAAACGGAACTTCCTACTTCACGTTCAATGTTCCGAACAGCGAATGTACCAACCAGCAATGCCACCACATCGTGAAGAAGCCTATGGACACCTGTCCGGTCTGCGGTGCTCCGATGCGCCAGTGGACAAGGGTAATCGGCTTCCTGCGCCCTGTCGAGAATTTTGACAAGTTCCGCCACGCAGAGGCAAAGCAGAGGTACTACGCTAAAGAGGTAAAATAGTCTATGCTGAAATATGCTGATGTAAAGGTGGTCTTCCGGGAAGTCCCGGACGAGATTGCCCTGGCTATAAATCTCACAAACTGTCCGTGTCATTGCAAGGGATGCCATTCGGAATACCTTGCAAATGACTTCGGAGAGGTTCTCGATGAAGCCTCTGTAGATGAGTTGATTTCAAAGCATCCCGGAATCAGCTGTGTCTCCTTTATGGGAGGGGACGCCGAGCCGGATGCAGTGTTCCGGCTTGCCGCACACGTCCGTGAAAAGGGCCTGAAGACCTGCTGGTATTCCGGAAGGCCTCTCCCGGAAGAGATTTCTCATCTTGATTGTCTGGATTACATCAAAACCGGTCCTTTCATCCCGGAATGTGGTCCGCTGGATTCTCCGACCACTAACCAGAGATTCTACAGGGTTGGGCGGAATTCAGAAAAAGAGATATGCCTCGAAGACGTGACATATCTCTTTCAGAAAAAAATATAATCCTTTGTCCCTAATATTGCTATCTTTGTGGGCGAATTCAAACAAAGGACAAAGTATTGAAAACATTTGAAGAACTCGGGGTGTCCCCGGAAATCAGGCAGGCCATTGAAGAAATGGGCTATGCCTATCCTATGCCTGTTCAGGAGGAAGTTATTCCATATCTCCTTGGAGAAAACAATGATGTAGTGGCACTCGCCCAGACCGGAACGGGAAAGACGGCAGCATTCGGACTGCCGCTTATTCAGAAAATCGAAGTTGAGAAGAATTATCCGCAATCCCTTGTGCTATGTCCCACAAGGGAACTTTGTCTTCAGATTGCCGGAGACCTTAATGACTATTCGAAATATGTAGATGGCCTGAAAGTGCTTCCTGTCTATGGCGGCTCGTCAATTGAAAGTCAAATACGCGCCCTCA
>CAMEBJ010000219.1 GCA_945912085.1 uncultured Bacteroidales bacterium
CCGAGGATAATCTCGGCACCTATGTCCTCACGCAGGTCGCGGTGGTACACACCTGTGACGCGGCCTGCCGTGCCGACAGGCATGAGTATGGGGGTTTTTATCTCTCCGTGGTCCGTGCTTATCACTCCGCAGCGGGCGGAGGAAAGAGGGTCGGAGGCTGTTTTTACAAATTTCATCCGCAATGTCTGATATGGCCAAAGACGTTTCTTTGGAATATGGACGCCAAAGATAGTAAAAGTTGGAGAATTTCTCGTATATTTGCCCTCCTGCGTCACAAAGTTTGTGGAGCGGTGACCATTGATTAAAGAAACAAAACACTGGAATATGGGAAAAAACATCAAACTGAGGCTCATTGTAATGAACATCCTTCAATGGGCTGTCTGGGGAGCATATCTTACTTCTATGGGCAACTACCTTGTGCAGGTGGGCTTCGGAAGCCGCATCGGACTGTTCTACGCGATGCAGGGAATAGTGTCTATCTTTATGCCTGCATTGCTGGGAACTCTTGCAGACAGGAAACTTGGAGCAGTCAGGACACTGGCCCTCTGCCAGGGAATCGCAGGAGCGGCAATGCTGGGAGCAGGATTGTATGCCGCAGGAATCAACGCTCAGGCAATAGCCTCCGGTGTCGCAGTGGCGGATCTCATCAGTTTCCCTCTGTTCTTCGGGCTCTACACTGTCAGCGTGGCTTTCTATATGCCGACAATAGCCCTTTCAAATTCAGCGGCTTACGGCATTCTTGAACAGAACGGCTATGACACTGTCAAGGATTTCCCTCCAATCAGGGTTTTCGGGACCATAGGCTTCATCGCAAGTATGTGGATAATGAATTTCTGCAAGACTTCTGCAGGAGTGTCCTTCCAGGAGACCTACCATCAGTTCATCATCTCCGGAGCAATCGGACTTGCCCTTGTGGCATACTGCTTCACCCTCCCGAAACTCTCCGCAGTCAAGAGCCAGGAGAAGAGGAGTTTTGCGGACATCATCGGTCTGAGTGCCTTCAAACTGATGAAAGACAGGCAGATGGCTATTTTCTTCATCTTCTCTATGATGCTCGGCGTTGCCCTCCAGGTGACTAACGGCTACGCCACTCCGTTCATCTCCCATTTCCAGGGAGTCGAAGGATTCACCCAGTCCTGGGGAGCGAGGAATGCCACATTCATCTACTCCATCTCACAAATCGCCGAGACCCTCGGAATCCTCCTCATCCCGTTTGCAATGAAGAAATTCGGCATCAAGAACGTGATGCTCATCGCTATGTTCGCCTGGGTTCTGCGCTTCGGTCTCTTCGGAGCCGGCGACACAGGTTCAGGCGTGTGGATGCTCATCCTCTCCTGCATAGTCTATGGAGTTGCGTTCGATTTCTTCAATATCTCAGGTTCGCTCTATGTCAATGAGAACACCCCGGCATCCATCAAGAACAGTGCACAGGGACTCTTTATGCTGATGACCAACGGAATAGGCGCGACCCTCGGAACATTGTCCGCACAGGCCATCGTCAACCATTTCACCACTGAGGAAGCAATTGTGATTGACGGAGTGACCAGATTCTTCCGCGTCGGCGACTGGAGCACCTGCTGGTACATCTTCGCAGCCTATGCCCTCGTGGTTGCCATACTCTTTATGATCTGCTTCAAGGACACCCGCAAGCAATCAGCGAAATAGTCCGTCGGACATTTTTCCGCGCGCATCCGACGGCATTCCGGCTACCTTTTCATCTTGTTCCAGAAAACAACCGGCAACACAAAAGCCACAATGGAGCAGACAATCCAGAAGATTGAAGCCGGCAAGAAATCATAGACAGTGGCCGAGAGAATCTGCGTTTGAGTCAGTCCCTCGGTCACTTTCGGTAATTGTGCATATTTCTCAATCAGATGTCCGCTGACAATGTCCTGGATGCCGGCAGCCACATAGCTCGAAATCCCCACGATTCCCAAAGCCGCTCCAGTGGCCTTGCGCGGCACGATGTCAACGGCCATCAGGCCGGCGATGATGCAGTAAAGCACGCCGGAAGCAAGGCTGAAGAGTGAGATATACAGGACATTTTCAATATATCCACCCCCTGTCAGAAGGAAGGCCGCGAGAGAAAGGACCACCAGGACTCCGGAGAGTATCGCCGGCTTGATTCTGTCTCCCTTGAAGACAGTGTCGGACAGCCACCCGGCCGTCACCGTTCCGAGAACGCCCAGGGCGGCGGAAAATGCAATGATCTGCGATGCGCTCTCAAGCGAGAAGGCCTTCGCTTTCTGAAGGAAAAGGACACCCCAGCCTGCAACGGCATATTTAACAATGTATATAAAGGCACTGGAAGCTGCAATTATCCATATTCCGGAATGCGAGAGCACCATCTTCTGCAATTCGGAAGTAGGCATCGAATCCTCCTTGACAGGAATCTCCCCGGTCAGGGTCTGAACAGAAGGAAGTCCCTCGCTCTCAGGCGTGTCGTGGACAAAAAGAAGGATTATGGTCACGCCGATGAAACCGCAGATTGCAGAAAATATGAAACCGTACTGCCACCCGAATGCGCCGACGATGACGCCCACGAGAATGAAGGAGAGAAATTCTCCTACATACGGACTGGCACTGAATATACCGTAATACGTTCCCCTTTTCGACAGAGGGAACCATCTGGAAAGATTGATTATTCCCGGAGGGGCACCCATCGACTGGACCCAGCCGTTGATTCCCCAGCTGACGGCGAAGACTCCGAAGAGCAAAAGGTTGAACCAGCCGGCATTGTTCTCGAAAAGCCCAAGCACGCCCATCAGAAGGTTGACCACAGCGGAAAGCAGAAGGCCTGTCGCCATAAAACGGCGGATGTTGCAGTAATCTGCAATGAATCCGTTCAGGAATTTACCGGCTGCATAGACAAAAAGCAGGGCGGACCCGATCAGACCCAGTTGCGCAGGGGTCAATATACCCTCATCAATCAGAGGTTGTTTCACTACGCCGAGGCTGAGCCTGCAAACATAGTACAAACTGTAGGCGACAGTCGCTCCCCAGAACGTGCGGGAGCGCAAAGAATGATATTTCGGCTGAATCTGAGCGTCAGGCACTTTTTCAAGGGACGGTTTGCTGATTCTGTACCGGCTATATATACCCATTGTGGATTTTCAATG
>CAMEBJ010000220.1 GCA_945912085.1 uncultured Bacteroidales bacterium
GCTCTCTTATTGTTTTCTCGGTACTTAGTTGTACTTCCTTGTACTTAGTCTTTCAATATTTTCAATGATCTTGACCGTTTCTTTCCGAAATGGGCTGCAAAGATACGCACTTTTTGTCAACTTCCAAATTTTTCTTGATTTTTTTCGCATATTTTTTCTACTTTTGCCCTCCCGATGGAGAACAGGATTTCATATTTGCGCATTTTCGGAGTTTTTGCGAAGATCGGAGCATTCACAATAGGTGGAGGCTATGCAATGATTCCGTTGATTCAGAAGGAGATTGTCGGCAGGGGATGGCTCAGGGATGAGGATTTTCCCGACATCATTGCCCTCTCCCAGGCTGCTCCGGGAATACTCGCCGTGAACATATCCATTTTTGTTGGCTACAAACTCAGGGGCAATTTCGGAAGCCTTGTGGCAACTCTTGGAAGTGTACTGCCCTCATTTCTCATCATTCTGTCGATTGCCGCCTTGTTCACCGGCTATCAAGATAACCCTGTGGTAATCAGGATTTTCAAAGGTATTCGTCCTGTGGTTGTTGCCCTTATAGCCGTGCCTATGGTCAGAATGGTGAAGAAAGCCTGTGGCAAATGGTGGTCCTGGCTCATCCTTTGCGCCGCCTTCGGGCTGACCGTCTTCCTGAAGATTTCACCTATATATATATTGTTGTGCACAATCGTAGTCTCCCTCTGCGTCGCGGCGTGGAATGAGAAACGATCGAAAAAGGAGGGGGAGAAATAATGATATATTTACAATTGTTCCTGACTTTCTTCGTGATCGGCCTGTTCACAATCGGCGGAGGCTACGCAATGCTTTCAATCATTCAGGGACAGGTCGTCGGGGTGCACGGCTGGGTTGACACAAAGACTTTTACGGACATAGTGGCTGTCTCGCAGATGACCCCGGGCCCGATTGGCGTCAATTGCGCAACCTATGTTGGCTACAGTGTCCTTCATGAGACTGGTGCAAGTGAATTTTTCTGTGTTCTCGGTTCGTTCACAGCCACCACTGCCGTTGTCCTTCCGTCATTCCTTATTGTGCTGGCCCTTTGCAGGGTTTACACAAAATTCTCCAGAAACAGAATATTCGAGGGAATGATGTCTGGACTGAAGCCTGTCGTGGTTGGTCTGATAGGTGCCGCTGCAGCTCTTCTGATGACGCCTGACAACTTTCCTGACTGGAAAAGTTGGGTGCTGTTCGCCCTGGCTGCCGCAGTTTCCCTGATTTGGAACACCAGCCCGATTTTAATCATTGTCGCGGCAGGAGCAATAGGATATTTAATTTACTGATTCCCGGGAGGGAAATTCAACAGGAAGATATGGACTGGTTACGGGAAATATTTGTCGAACAGACTTTCATTCAGGCGATTCTCGTCCTGAGCATAATTTGCGCAGTGGGACTGATGCTTGCAAAGGTCCAGGTCAAGGGAATCTCCCTCGGGGTGACCTTCGTGTTCTTTACGGGAATCCTTGCCGGGCATTTTGGAGTGAAGGTCAATCCCCAGATGCTCCTTTTTGCCCAGAATTTCGGACTGGTCCTGTTCATATACTCTCTTGGAGTGCAGGTTGGACCGGGATTCTTCTCGTCATTCAAACAGGGAGGAGTCAAGCTTAACGTTCTCGCCACGAGCGTCCTTGTCGCGGGTTCTGCGATGGCCTTGCTGCTGGTACCCCTGACGGGGATATCCCTGCCGGATATGATGGGCCTCCTTTGCGGTGCGGTCACCAACACTCCAATGCTGGGAGCCGGTCAGCAGGCACTCCTTCAGATGGAGCCGGGGAATGCTGCCGGTGCGAACAATATGGCACTTGCCTGTGCGGTGGGCTATCCGATGGGCGTAATCGGAGTGATGCTCTGCGTGATGGTTCTCAATGCAATCTTCGGGAAAAAGAGAGCAGGCAGGCACGCGGATGATGGTCCGAAGAACACCTTCGTCAGCGAGTACCACGTCAGCAATCCCGCCATCTGCGGGATGAGCATCAGGGAACTGATGCAGCATTCAGCCCACAAGTTTGTCATCTCAAGAGTCTGGAAAAGAGGCCAAGTCAGCATCCCCACCTCGGAAACCGTCATAGACAGGGGTGACCACGTGCTTGTCATCTCGGAGCCCTCGGACATAGAATTCATCAAGACCCTTTTCGGGGAGATGGACAAGAAGGACTGGAACAAGAAAGACATCGACTGGAACAGTATTGACAGTCAGCTGGTCTCCCGCCACGTGCTTGTCACCAAACCAAATCTCGACGGGGTGAAGCTCGGTTCTCTCCGCCTGCGCAACAACTACGGAATCAATATTACAAGAATCAACAGGGCAGGAATAGACTTGCTTGCCTCTCCGGGGCTCAGGCTCCAGATGGGAGACAAACTGACCATAGTGGGAGAAACAAGGGCAATTGACAATGTCGCCACAATCCTTGGCAACCAGGAGAAACAACTCAACACACCAAACCTTTTTGCAATCTTCCTCGGTCTGGCAATCGGCCTTGTTGTCGGTTCCATCCCTCTGATGATTCCGGGAATGAGTATGCCGATAAAACTTGGAATAGCCGGAGGACCAATCATAGTCGGCATCCTTTTCGGCGCATTCGGTCCGAGGTTCCACCTGTCCATCTACACTACCCGAAGCGCTAACCTTATGCTCAGACAGCTGGGTCTTGTCATCTACCTTGCCGGACTGGGACTCGGGGCGGGGGAGAGATTCTTCGAGACCATCTTCAGGACGGAGGGGCTCATCTGGCTTGGGGTAAGTTTTGCCCTTGCTGTCGTGCCGGTGCTTCTGGTGGGGTTCATCGCCTCGAAATGGCTCAAGACCGATTATGCGGACAATGTCGGAATGCTCTGCGGAAGCATGGCCAACCCAATTGCCCTGAATTACGCCAACACCACAACCGATTCCGATGAGCCTGCCGTGGCCTACGCAACTGTCTATCCTTTCTCGATTTTCCTGAGGGTGATTTCAATCCAGCTGATTATCCTTCTTTTCTCCTGACATCAGGTTGTACTCTCCATTCGTAAGTGTTGTCAGGATTTGCGTCTGAGTGTAAAGAAGGCAAGGGCAAGATAGCCCACAATCAGGAGGGTATGCACTCCGAATTTCGC
>CAMEBJ010000221.1 GCA_945912085.1 uncultured Bacteroidales bacterium
AGATTTCTGCGCCTGCAAGTTTGATTTTCCTCATCCATTTTGACGGGAACTTGTAGGAGAGTACGACTTCCCTCAGACGGAGTACTGATGCATCATAGACTGCAACTTCGTCGCAGGCGTTGATGGCAAATGTCGAGTATGTTCCGTCGGAGAACCAAAGGTCTGCCTCAGAGATAGCCGTTGTGTTCCTGATCTTGTTCCCTGCATCGTCAAGGATGGGCTGAAGGGTGTTGGCATCACCATACACTCCAGGAAGAATCCTTGATCCGAGACGGTTCTCGGTGTCCTTTGTCACACCTCGTCCGAGGAGGTCGGTCAGGTAGGAACTGTAAACGCATCCCCCGTGCTGGTAGTCGAGCATCGCGCTGATGGTGAACCCGTAGAACGAGAAGGTGTGGGTCATCGCAAGTTTGTACTTAGGGTTAGGGTCGCCGATGATGCCCGGTTCGGTGTCGTTGATGTACATACCGGTTGACGGATCAACAAGCGGGTTGCCTTCCTCATCCCTTGCAAGTTTCTCTCCTTCAAGCACTCCGTAAGGTTGTCCGACGATGAGCACAGGGCTCGGACTTGAGAAATCCCCTCCAATGTAGAGTTTGTCAACTCCTTCGGCAAGCGAGAGGACCTTTGATTTGTTCTTTGTGAATGTAGTGTAGATGCTCCAGGTGAAGTTCTTGCCCATCACAGGGTAGAGGTCCAGACCTGTCTCCCATCCGGCGTTCCTGATTGAACCGAAGTTCGTGACGTAGCTGCTGTAGCCGGTTGAAGGAGCGGAGGTCTTTGCTCCAATCTGGTTGTCGGAAACCCTGTTGTAGTAGGTCCCGTCAAAGCCGATTCTTCCGTTGAGGAATTTCAACTCGGCTCCCACCTCGAACTCGCTTGTGAACTCTGGTTTGAGGTTCGGGTCGTAGGAGACTGTAGGAAGTTCCATCAGCCCCTGGCCCATATAAGGGCTTCCTGTAACATAGGTTCCGTTCACATAGTAAGGGGACGCGTCGTTTCCGACCTTTGCCCAGCTGGCTCTGATTTTACCGAAGGAAAAGGCATCACCCTTGATGTTGAATGCCTCGCTGAACACGAATGAAGCGGAGACTGCAGGGTAGAAGAAACTCCTGTTTTTCATAGGGAGGGTTGATGACACATCGTTCCTGGCTGAGAGGTTGAGGAACATCCACTCTTTCCAGTCGAGAACGACATCCGCGAACAGACCCCATTTGCGCTGCTGCTTGTAACTCTCCGCTGCAGTCTGGGATTTCGTGTTGTCGATGGCGAAGATGCCCGGATTGACAATCTCCTGTCCTGAAGATGCCGAGCTCTCCATAACCCACATATTGTAGTTGTGTCCGAGAGTAACCTTCAGACCGAAGTCTCCAAACCTATGCTCGCCGCTCAGGAGGAGGGTTGACTCCAGCTGCTTGTCATTGAAGATACTCTTGCCGATGTAACCCTTGCCGGCGAATCCCCTTGATCCGAGGTTCACAATTTTCTTCCTGTCCTGGTCATATCCGTTGTAGCCCAGAGTGTAGTCGATGGCGAGCCACTTGGTGAAGTTGTAGCCGATGTTGAAGTTTGCCACGGTTCTCTTCTGAGTGGTGGTAACCTTGTCGTTCTCCCAGGCCCAGTATGGGTTGTTTGCCTGGCTGCTCAGTTGGAACAGGAGGTTGCTTCCGTCCTGTGTCTGGTAAGGGAAACCCTGGATATCCCAGCTTCTCGGCATAATGAATGCCCTTGCGAGAGAGGACATACCTCCGTCAGAAGCGGAAGATTGGTTGTTTCCGTAAAGAGGACTCCTCTGATCGGTGTAGGAGAAAGCGATGTTTCCGCCGAAACGCACGCCGTTCTTGAGCCTGTGGGAGCCCCCGACGCTGAATGAGTATCTGTCAAACTGTGATCCCGGGATATAGCTGTCCTGAGACATATAGGATCCGGTCACATTGAAGAATCCCCTTTCGCTTGTGTTTCTGATATTGAGGGAAACGTCCCAGATTCCTCCGGTCTTGAAAAGGTCTTTCACGTTGTTCTCGTATGCCTTGTAAGGAATCTTTCCTCCGAGGTCAGGATAAAGCTGGAGCGCAAGGTCTGGGTACTCGGCTGCGATAGCAGGATACATATCCATTGTGGCTCCTTCTGTGAATGCCGGACCCCAAGATCCGTTGCTTCCCTGGAACAGGAAGTTTGCACCCTGTCCGTAGGTGTTCTGGTATTCAGGAAGTGATGCAACTGTTTCAATGGAATATGAACCATTGAAAGTAATCTCGAAGTCTTTCTTCCCTCCGACATTCTTCGAACCTGATTTGGTGGTTACAAGGATGACACCGTTTGCGGCGCGTGATCCGTAGAGAACGGCTGCAGCGGCACCCTTGAGCACGCTCATTGACTCGATGTCATTAGGATCGAGAGTGGAGATACCTGAACCATAGGCTCCTGAAGAACCGCTGCCTCGTCCGCTTGAAGAAGTACCGTCATTGCTGTAAGGCACCCCGTCAACCACATAGAGAGGCTGGTTGTTTCCAAGGAAGGAGGAGTTTCCGCGGATGGTGATTCTTGTCGCTCCACCGGCGTCTCCCGAAGGAGCTGCCACCTGTACTCCGGCAACCTTTCCGTCCAAAGCCCTGAGGATGTCCGGTTCAGCTCTCTGAACGGTTTCATCCGAACTAACCTTTGTCACGGAGTAGCCGAGTGACCTTTCGGAACGCTGGATTCCGACAGCAGTCACGACAACTTCGTCCAGATACTGTGAATCCGGTTCGAGTTTCGCATCAACCACACCTTTTCCGGCAATCTGTTGCTCGGAAGTCCTGTAACCGATTGATGAAAAGACAAGTGTGCCTTCCCCAGCCGGAACGGTGATGGAGTATTTACCGTTTGCATCGGTGCTCACTCCGGTCATAGTGCCCTTGAGGTGCACAGAGGCGAACGGCACTGCCTCCCCGTTGGAGGAATCAGTCACAGTTCCGCTCACCGTGATGTTCTGGGCAAAGGCGGAAGCCGCCACCAGAAGCATCAAAGCCGTGAAAAAAAGTCTGATTTTTTTCATAAGCAAATCAATTAGTTTAACATAAATATTGAATCGTATATCACTTT
>CAMEBJ010000222.1 GCA_945912085.1 uncultured Bacteroidales bacterium
AGCAGACAGGCGCGACAAAAATCAAACTCCAGAACGGAGAACTCGTGGCTTCCAAGTTCCTGATCAAGAAAGGACGCACCACAATAGAATATGCCGGAATCTCTGCTTCTGCAACCGCGAAGTTCGGAATGGGCTTCACCAGTCCGACATCAGCTGCAAACTACAAGTTGCACCTTGAGAACGGTACATACTGGTACCGTTGTGCGGGAGGATTCGGCTGGATTGCTCCAATCAAAAAGACTGAGGCGCAGTTCAAACCTCTGAGCGATTTCAGAAAAGTGGAATTTGTAGTAGCCGACGATCCGAATGCGGCCGGCAAACTTGCAATCAGCATATATGTGAACGGGGACCTTTACGGAACTCAGGCCGGCAGGACAAATTTCTCGGCTGCGGACAATGGTTGCCGTATGACAATCGAATGTACCGGTACTCCTGGAGCGGACGACTACTGTCTCGTTAAGAGCATCGTTTACACTCCTGCCGAATAATTTCAACTGTAAAAACAAGGAAATATGAAACTTAGGATAACAGTAATCTTGGCTTCCCTTGTCACTCTTTTCTCCTGTTCCGCCGAAAAGGAGCAGATGAAATGGGTCGATTTGAGGTACAGGGTGGAAGATTCCTACCTTCTGGAGGCAAGTAATCCCGAGACCATAACCTTCCTGGTCAAAAGTACCGATCCATGGAAGGTTTACGGCTCGTCCGACTGGTACACCATAACCCCTTCTTCAGGAGAAGGGGATATGGAAAACACCACCACAGTCACGATTGTCTGCGAGGAGAACACGGACCTAGATGACAGGACCGACATAATCAAGATTCAGAGCGACTACTGGATCGGGAAGGAATTCACTCTGACTCAGAAGGGAATAGCCTATCTGGAATATGAACCTGTCACCAATATCGTCCAGGAAGGCGGCCAGACAGTCATTTCCGTGAAATCCAACCAGGACTGGAGTGCAAAGGTCACTTCAGGAGAGAATTGGCTTTCTGTCAAGAGCGGTGCTGCCGGCAAGCTTGATGGCACAGTCACGGTGTCTGCAGTCCGGAATCTTGGTGAGCAGAGGACCGGAATCGTGACCATTTTCGACAGGCACGGAATCGCCGCACAGGAGGTTGAGGTTGTCCAGAACGGAGTCATCCTCAATATCGAAGTTCCTGAAAACGGACAGTGGTTCCGCCTTTACGAGCAGGCACAGACCCTCTCGATTGCAGTCGAGTCCAACACAGGCTGGACTGTCGAGAAGGGTAATCCTGAAGAGGACACCTGGTACAGTTTCACCAAAACTTCATTCAATGGCAACGAAACCCTCGAAGTCGTGCTTGAAGCCAACATCGGAACCCGCGTCCGCACCGGTGAGATAGTGCTCAGGACAGCAGCGGCTCAGGGCGCGGTTCCTCTTGAGAAGAGAGTCCGCTTCAAACAGGCAAACAAGCCGGTTGTAACCACCACGGTCGTTGACAAGGTCCTCTCGGGAGGCACCTGGTACGGTCCAGGTGAACTGATGCCTGCAAGGTACAACATCTATCTGGATTCATATTCAGGCGACATCAAGTGCTTCTTCATCTGGAATGCAACTCCTTACACCGAGCTCCGTTTCCACATCAATGGAGGCAAGACCCAGCTCAGCACGACTCCTTGGTGCAGCAATGTTTTCAACGAGGCGTCATATTGCAGGGTCCCGGTTGACGGGTCGAAGCATAATGTACTTTCGTTCAATATTGACAGATACACGGACGAGGGAGGAAACGAATGGGTTTACTGCGAGTGGATTCTGAACGGTGAGATTATCGCCCATGCAATTGCTGACGGAAAGAATGATACGACCGGAACTGATGACACTTTCAAGGTTCCATATTCCGCAATCTCCGTCGGAGGCTCGATTCAGATGAGCGGAACTCTCACTGTCAGCAAATGGGAGAGGGTTGACCATCTTGTATGGGGAGACTGATTTGAAATACTATGACAGAATCTCTATATTTGAAACCGAATATGAAATTTGTTATGAGAAAATTGACAATATTGCTTTATACGGCAATCCTTATGCTCGTTTCCTGTTCCGGCCTGACCGGACAGGAGACGGATCGTGAATCGGGAAAATATCCCTTGGTTTCTTTCTCAGTCAGGATAGGGGATTCATACTATCACGCGTCCATAGACCAGGAAAGTCACATCGCGACTATCGGTTACATAACCGACACAAGGTCAATTACCGGGGTTGAATATACCCTCAGCGATCCGGAGGGTACCATAACTCCGAATCCGGAATTGCTCATAGGATGCTGGGAGAAGGAGCAAGTTCTGACCGTAACCTGTTTCGGGGAGAAGACGGATTACACTCTCGTGTTCCCGAAGATGGACCAGTCAGGCAGGCATTATATCTTCCGTGACGAGTTCAATGTTGACGGAAAACCGGACCAGACGAAATGGACTCTTTGCCGCAAGGGCGGTGCCGACTGGAATGATGAAATGTCAGAGAGCTACGATCAGGTCTATGTGAAGGACGGAAAGCTCGTGCTTGTCGCTGAAATCGTTGACGGGCAATACAAGGCATCCGGCATCAAGTCCGAGGGCCTTTTCGGATTCACTTTCGGAAGGGTTGAATGCAGGGCAAAGCTTACAAAAACCCCGAACGGTGCATTCCCTGCCATTTGGATGATGCCTCAGAAATATATCTACAATGGATGGCCTAAATGTGGCGAAATTGACATAATGGAGCACATCAGGCAGGAGAATGTGATATATCAGACAATCCACACCCATTACACCTACGATCTGGGGAACAAGGCAGGTACGTCAAAAACGACTGTATGCGACTATAAGGACTGGAATGTCTATGCGGTGGAATGGACGGCAGAGGACCTGACTTTCTTCGTGAACGACCAGCAGACCTTCAAATACTCCAATATGCATCTTGCCGATGAGCAGGTGAAGATGCAATGGCCTTTCACGAAGGACAGCGAGTTCTATCTCATCCTGAATATGGGACTCGGAGATCCCGGAACCTGGGCAGGAGCTGTCGATGACGCCAATATGCCTGCCATTATGGAAATTGACTGGATAC
>CAMEBJ010000223.1 GCA_945912085.1 uncultured Bacteroidales bacterium
CCTGTTCAGCCTGCTCAACGAAATCTCCGGTCTGTCCCTGAGAAAGCCCAGTGGAGAAGGACTTTTGGCAGCCGCCCTGATGATTCAGTTGACCATTTCCCCGAGGACAATCACGACGGTGAGCTTTCAGCTTTCCTATCTGGCAATGACCGGAATCGTCTTCATCTTCCCCACAATGAAAGGATGGTGGCCCACCAGAAAAGGAATCCTGAAAAGAATCTGGGAAACCTGCGCCCTTGCTATCTCCTGCCAAATCTTCACAGCCCCTGCCGTCTGGGTCTGTTTCGGGACATTCCCGACCTATTTCCTTCTGACGAACCTGATTGCCACGCCTCTGGTGACAATGATAATGTTCCTCTCGCTTGCCGTAACCGTCCTTTCCGCAGCAGGAACCTGCCCGGATATTCTCATTACAGCCGATGAGAAATTGATTGACGCGCTGATGTTCTGCCTCGAGACAATCAGTTCTCTGTAAAATCATCGTCCTTAAGTTTCGCAATGCGAAACTTGAGTTATCGTCCCGAAGACCTCCAGCAGCAGAGTGAATCCCCGCTGGCATAAATCAGATAGCCCTCATAGTCAGGATCCCTCTCAAGAAAAACCTTCGCTTCCTCCGTCCCGATGACCATACAATATGTCGCCACCGCATCCGCACGGGTGGCATCTGAAGCAATCACAGTGGCGCTCAGAAGCGAATGTGACACCGGATAACCAGTCCTAGGGTCAACCGTGTGGGCGTATTTCTTCCCGTCCCTGACATAGAACTTGCGGTAATTCCCGGAAGTCACGATTCCACAGGGTCCCCCGCCGGTGCTGAAAGTTTCCTGAAGGTCCGCTCCCGGCTTATCATTCCCGTCCACAGGCTTGTCTATGCCCAGCCTCCAGGGTTTTCCGTCCGGATTCACCCCGTCACAGAAACTCTCCCCTCCGACATCTACCAGCATATCCTTCACCCCGATTGAGTAAAGATACCGGGCCACCAGGTCAGCCGAATATCCCTGGGCTATTGCATTGAAATTCAAACGAGGAAGTACTCCCGGACTTTTCAGCAGCCTTTCCGGAGCCAGAACCCCGTCCCCGTCCAGTGCATCCTCCATCCGTCCGCAGAGACGACCCATCCCGCAGTCCTTCAGGATAGTCCGCACCCGCCCGTCATCCGGGAAGCCCTTGCCCTTGAAGCCGAAGCCCCAGGCATCGAAAAGAGGGCCGGCAGCCACGTCGAAAGCCCCTCCGGTAAATTCATAGAATCTATATGACACATCGTACAACTCCCTGAAAATCAAATCAGGGACTATAGCCTCACCCTCATTGAACTGCGACAGAAGAGAACTCCTGTTGTAGCCGGACACAGAATTGTCAATCGCCAGAAGGAGTGAATCAATGGAAGCCTTTATCGTCTGGGGAGCAACGGCAACACGGCCCTGAGGTCCGTCAAGATTCAGTTTTACGGTATATGTACCCCCTTGTGCATATCCCGTAATCGAAATATAACCCTCCTTCGGAGCGCAAGCGACAAGAAGGAAGGAGAGAACTGCGGAATAAAAAATATTCCGTAAATATGAAATATTTAACATATATACATATATAATGGTACGGCCGTCCCTCGCCGTCAGGCAAAGTATTTGCACAAAGGTAGCGGTTTTTCACAAAAAATCACCATCTTTGCAAGATTGAACCATTATATAGGAAATATTTGAAGCGATAGATAATGACATCCGGAAGATTCACAACATCAATCATCTGCATTGCCGCAATCTGCGCGGTGCTTTCCTGCAAGAAAGAAGAGGAGGAAACGACATTGCCGTCACTGGAAGGCTACCCGGTTTTCAGCATTCCCGAGTACATCCTTCCAAACAGCACACACACAATGACTTCCAGCGGGGTGACACATCCTGGCGGTGAGATTTTGGGATGCTACTGGAAAATCAGCCCTGATATGGAGGTCAGCGACACAACGGCACGCTACGGGGAAGAAGGAGGAAAGTACGGATTCACTTTCAAATTCGGAGAAAAGCTCCAGACACACACGGTGACCTGTACCTATTATGCCACAGGATATTACAGTACTTCGACATCAAAGACGACCGTGACGGTCAAAGGAGGAGTCGACGGTTCGCTGACAGGAACAGGCATCAGTGCGATTTCCGACACTCTTATAACGGATGCACGAGATGGAAAAAAATACTACATCACGGTGGCCGACGGCAGGGAATGGTTCAGACAGAACCTTGCCTACGAGGGTGAAATCAAGGATGGAGACGTCGTCCTGACAGGAGTTCCATACCGCAATGCGACTGCTATGACTGACGTGCTGGGACTGTTTTACACGCACAAGGCTGCTTTACAGGCCTGTCCGAGCGGGTGGAGAGTTCCTACCGAGGAGGATTGGGCATCCCTCGCGAATGTGACAGCAGCAAGGAACGGGCTTAAGGATGGTTCCACATTCACTCCCGGAAAAGACTTCAGGAATGTTGCAGGAGGTCTGATGGCCGACGCCCATTTCAACGGGACAAAGATGTGGGAGTTCTGGCCGGAAGTCAAGATTACTAACTCGTCCAGGTTCGGAGCAGCCCCGGCAGGATATGCGGATTACCCTTCAAAATTTACGGGAATGAATGAATACGCAGCTTTTTGGTCGCAGGATTCCACTGACGGACAAGGACTTTACCGTTACATCTACGTAAACAACCCTGATTTCAGGGTGGCTGCCGGAGGAAAGGATTTCGCAGCCAACGTGAGGTGCGTCAGAAACCGGACAGACGGAAGCGACTGGACTACAAATCCCGTAATTCCAATCAACTGACGCTCAATGTCCGGGAAAGAAGGAATAAGATTATTTTTTGAAATTATATTTGGAACAGATATGAAAAAAGGACTGATTACAATTCTGGTGATAGCCGCAGTGGCTCTCGCCGCATTCCTTTGGGTAAAAAGTGTTTACAATTCAATGGTTACTGCCGACGAGGCCGTCAGTGCTGCCTGGTCACAGGTGGAGAATGTCTATCAGAGACGCGCTGACCTCATCCCTAATCTCGTAG
>CAMEBJ010000224.1 GCA_945912085.1 uncultured Bacteroidales bacterium
GGGAACGGATCCGGTGAATCAAATCTGGTCCCGTTTCCAGAGCGGAGGAGTCATCCGTTGCACGGCTGAAGCTACAGGACTATCAGGAAATACGGCCACGTCAAAATCCGGTGTAGTAGCCTTTGATGACGGATCCTGGCATCACGTCTGCATCGTCTATGTCACCGATTCGAATGGAAAGAGGGATCTTGCAATCTACGAAGACGGCAAGAAACTGGTAGAAAACAATGACAAGGATGCAAAGGAAACCCTCTCACTTCCTTACTTCATCGGATGCAACCTCCGTCTCACATCCGGTGCTTGGGCTCCGGAGAATATGTTCACCGGTTGGATGGACGACTACATTCTCTACAAGAAAGGCTTTACCGCAAGTGAAGTCGAGGCTTTGTACAATCTTTACAAATAATTAATTATCTTGGGGTCGGAATTTTTCGTCCGACCCCATATTTTTTGCTATGAAGACATACCTGAGATTACTTTTATTACTCGCTTCCGTTTCATTCCTGTCACTGACAAATGCCTGGGCCGCCACCTCAGCAAGTGTCGGAAAAGCCTGTGAAATGCCTGTTCCTCAAGGACAAGGCACGGCAGGTGCATTCATCGGTGCAATTGACGACAAGACAGTCGTCATTGCAGGAGGTTCTGACTTTCTGGAAGGCCGTCCTTGGGAAGGGGGCAAAAAAAGTTTTCTTGACAAAATCTGGATTCTGAAAAAAGGCGAGGGAAGATTTCAGTGCACGGAGATGGAAGGCACAAGGCTTCCAATGGGCCTTTCAGGCGGATGCAGTGTGGTTTTTGACAGGACTATGTACTGTTTCGGAGGTTCTTCGGAACAGGGTTATTCCAACATCATCCTGAAAATAAGATTGTCTTCAGACAAAATCGTGGTTGAGCAGGCCGGCTCCCTTCCGGAAGGTTTCAGAGCATCCGCCGCCGTTTTGCACAAAGGCCTTGTCTATGTCCACGGGACGGACTCAGGACAGAATACTCTCTACAGTTTCAATCCACTGAACGGGCAGTGGAAGAGTCTCTCGGGATGCCCTGACAGGATTCTTTCCGAAGGAAGTTCCTTCATATCACAGCACAACGGAAAAGAATCAGCACTGTTCCTGATTGGAGGCCGGGGAGAAGACGCGGACGGAATCCACATTGCCTCAAATGTCTGGGAATATGTACCGGTTTACGACAAATGGAACCGCAAGGCAGACTTCTCCTCAGATGACAGGCCAATCAGGCTGATGTACTCCAGCGCAATCAGCTGGGGCTCCGCACACATCATCATTTTAGGAGGTGACGACGGAGTCGGATTCCTTGAAAGGCTGAGCCTTGACAGAAAAATCTCAGAAACTGCAAATTCAGCACAAAAAGCAACACTGAAAGCGAGACTCGATTCGTCTTTCATTCACCACGAAGGCTTCTGCAATGAAATATTCGCCTATCACACAATCACCGACACCTGGATTAATATGGCATACTCCGATGCCAATCTTCCGGTTGTCACCACTGCCGTGCGGATGGGCGATGACATCCTCATACCTTCAGGAGAAATCCATCCCGGAGTCAGAGGAACGGATATTCTTTCAGTAAGCCTGAAAGACAGTGCTAGTTTCGGATGGCTCAACTATCTTGTCCTCTTCCTTGGTGGAATGCTCGGAATCTTTTTCATCATCTCCCGCAAGAACAAAACCTAGGAATTCTCAAGGAAGGCGGGGAAATTAGCCCCTACTGCCGTGTAATCCGCGCTCCGAGGGCATTCAGGCGGATGTCGATGTCCTCGTAGCCGCGGTCAATCTGGTCGATGTTGCTGATTACGCTGGTGCCTTTGGCTGACATCGCGGCAATCAGAAGGGCGATTCCGGCGCGGATGTCAGGGGAGACCATATTCCCGGCGCGAAGCTGGTACTTGTGGTCGTGACCGATGACAACGGCCCTGTGAGGATCGCAGAGGATGATCTGAGCGCCCATATCAATGAGTTTGTCCACAAAGAAAAGCCTGCTCTCGAACATCTTCTGGTGAATCAGGACACTGCCCTTGCACTGGGTGGCCACCACAAGCATAACACTCAGAAGGTCAGGAGAAAGACCCGGCCAGGGGGCATCCGCGATGTGCATTATTGAGCCATCCAGGAAGGACTCGATGACGTAACTCTCCTGCTCAGGGATGAAAATGTCGTCTCCGCGCTGCTCAAGATTCACTCCGAGTTTTCGGAAGCAATCCGGGATGATTCCCAACTCATTGTAAGCTACATCCTTGATTGTGATGGAACTGCGGTTCAGAGCAGCCATCGCAATGAAGGACCCCACCTCAATCATATCCGGGAGAATCCTGTGCTCTGCTCCGTGGAGTTTCTCCACTCCGGTGATTGTCAACAGGTTGGACCCAATGCCGTCTATTTTTGCGCCCATCTTTACCAGAAGGCGGCAGAGTTGCTGGACGTATGGTTCGCAGGCAGCATTGTAGATGGTAGTCACCCCCTCGGCGAAACAGGCGGCCATCACGATGTTCGCCGTTCCGGTGACCGATGCCTCGTCCAGAAGCATATATCTTCCTGTAAGTCGTTTATTTTCCGGTATATGTAAAAGGAAAGCCTTCCTTTTCGAGTCATATTCCTGCTGCGCCCCGAGGTTCATCATTCCGAGAATGTGCGTGTCAACCCTCCGGCGTCCGATCTTGTCCCCTCCCGGTTTAGGAAAGTAAGCCTTGCCAAAGCGGGCGAGAAGAGGGCCGACAACCATCACCGAACCGCGCAGCTTGGCGCATTTGGCCACGAAATCCTCGCTTGATGCATATTCCTCATCAATTTCATCCGCCTTGAAGGAAAAGACGCCTTTTTCGATTCTCCTCACCTTGACCCCGAGGGCCTCGAGAAGCAGAATCAGATTCTTGATGTCAAGTATTTCCGGAATATTGGATATTGTCACCTCATCCTTTGTCAGCAGCACTGCACAGATGACCTCAAGAGCCTCGTTCTTTGCTCCCTGCGGCCTGATAACTCCGCTCAGACGGTGTCCTCCCTCAACTACGAATGAACC
>CAMEBJ010000225.1 GCA_945912085.1 uncultured Bacteroidales bacterium
TCAGCGAGAACGACAGAATCGGTCTTGTCGGGAAGAATGGTGCGGGAAAATCGACTATACTGAAGTTGATCTGCGGCCTTCAGAGCCCGACTTCGGGAAAGATTGCCGTGCCTTCGGATGTCAGAATCGGTTACCTTCCGCAGATTATGGAGCATCACAGGGGAAAGAGCGTCATTGATGAGGCTATGGAGGCTTTTTCCGCCATTTTCGATGCGGAGGCTGAGTTGGAGAGAATCACGGTGCAGCTTTCCGAGAGGGAAGATTACGAATCAAAGGAATATCACGACCTGATTGTTCATCTTAATGAGGTGAATGACAGGCTTTCTATGATGAAGTCGGACTCCCCGAAGGTTCAGGCTGAAAGGACTCTGATGGGTCTGGGATTCAAGTATGAGGAACTTTCCCGCCCGACCGAGACGTTCAGCCAGGGATGGAATATGCGCATCGAACTGGCGAAGATTCTGCTTGCCAAGCCGGATGTCCTGCTCCTGGACGAGCCGACCAACCATCTTGACATTGAGTCAATCGAGTGGCTTGAGGGTTACCTGAAGGATTACCGTGGCTCGATGGTTCTGATTTCCCACGACCGCAAGTTCCTGGACAATGTGACCAACAGGACAGTCGAAATTATGCTGGGACATATCCACGACTACAAAGTTCCATATAGTAAATATCTCGAACTCAGGAAGGAACGCATCGCGCAGCAGATGGCGGCCTACGAGAATCAGCAGCGGATGATCGAAAAGACCGAGGAGTTCATCGAGAAGTTCCGCTACAAACCGACCAAGTCGAATCAGGTTCAGTCGCGGGTAAAGGCTCTGGAAAAACTAGAGAGGATTGAAGTGGATGTGGAGGACCGTTCGGCAATGACGGTGAAGTTCCCTCCGGCCCCGCGTTCGGGTGATGTCGTTTTCAAGGCGACCGGACTGAAGGTAGGCTATGGAGAGAAGGTCGTTTTTTCTGATGCTGACATTGAAGTGCGCAGGGGAGAGAAAGTGGCCCTGGTGGGAAGGAACGGAGAGGGAAAGACCACTCTTATGAGGGTGATAATGAAGGAATTGGATCCTATGGGCGGTGAGGCGAAGACCGGCTACAATGTGAACATAGGCTATTACGCCCAGAATCAGGAGGATATTCTGGACAAGGAAGACACTGTCTTCGGTACGCTCGACAGGATTGCAGTTGGGGATATCAGGTTGAAACTCAGGGACATACTTGCCGCCTTCCTTTTCAAGGGGGAGGACATAGACAAGAAGGTGGCCGTGCTCAGCGGAGGTGAGAGGGCTCGTCTTGCGATGGCAAAGCTGATGCTCAAGCCCTACAACCTTCTGGCGCTTGATGAGCCGACCAACCACATGGACTTCCGCTCGAAGGATATCCTGAAGCAGGCACTCCAGAAATATGACGGGACTTTGATAATAGTTTCCCACGACAGGGATTTCCTTGACGGCCTTGTGGACAAACTCTACGAGTTCCGAGGCGGGAAGGTCCGCGAACCTCTCGGTGGAGTTGCTGAATTCCTTGAGCGCAGGAAGCTGGAGAGCCTGAATGAACTGGAGAGGCATCTGGCGCAAGAGACGAAACCTTCTGTTCAGGAAGTGGCAAAGAAAGAGGCCGCCCAGCAGGAATATCAGGCTAAGAAGTTCATTTCCAAGGAGGAAAGGAAAATTCGCAACAGGATTGCTTTCCTCGAAAAGGGTATAGCGGAAATTGAGACGAAGATGAAGGACATCGAGGCAGTGCTTTCTGATCCGAAGCCGGGGGATGATGTGATGGAACTGACCCGGTCATATCTCGAGCTCAAGAGGGAACTGGATTTCAAGACCGATGAGTGGGCGGAGTTGTGCGAGAAGGTTGAAGATTAGTAAATATTTAGAAATCAACGATATGAGTGAAAACAATCAGGCTCTTTGCCTTTACGGTATACATCCTGTCACAGAAGCCCTGAAGACTGGAAAGAAGATTGACAAGGTACTTTTCCGGCAGGGGAGCGGCGGGCCTCAATTCAGGGAATTGCTTGATTTGGTGACTGCTGCCGGCATTCCGTTTCAGTTCGTTCCTCAGGAGAGGCTCAACAAGGAGGCAAGGGGTGTCCATCAGGGAGTGGTGGCGTTTCTCTCGCAGGTGGATTATGTTGACATAGAGACATTTGTGAACAACGCTCTGGCTCTCTCGGAGAATCCTCTTGTGGTGATTCTTGACGGAGTCAGTGATGTGAGGAACCTCGGGGCTATTGCCAGAACCCTGGAATGTGCCGGGGGGAGCGGAATCATTGTTCCGGCAAAGGGAGGTGCTGCAATCAATGCGGATGCAGTGAAGGCTTCTGCCGGGGCTCTGCTCAGGATTGACACTTGCCGAGTGCCGAATCTGCGACTGGCGGTCTATTATTTGAAGCAGGCGGGCTTCCGTCTGATTGCCGCTACAGAAAAGACTACGGACCAGATGTATGATGTGGACATGACAGGTCCTTGTGCAATCGTGATGGGCTCTGAAGGCAAGGGAGTGTCGCCTCAGATGCTTGAGGCTGCCGACGGGAAAGCCGCCATTCCGATGTGCGGAGAGATTTCCTCCCTGAATGTTTCTGTAGCCGCTTCGGTCATCCTGTACGAGGCCCTCAGACAAAGGAAGTTCAAAATTTAAAGAAGAATCTGATGAAGAGATTTTTTTTGACATCGCTTTTAGCCGTTCTGTGCTTCTGCAACAATGCCTTTGCACAGAAGCAGCTGATTATTGAACACGATTACTCGTCATTCTCGGACATATATGCCAATGACTTTTTTGACATTACACTTGTTCCATCTTCCTCCTTTTCAGTCAGGTTGATTACTGACACTTCTATGGAGGATTATGTTCAGGCATATGTGAAAGATGATGCCTTTGTGCTTCATCTTGACACAAAGGGAATGCCCAAGGACGTTCGGAAAGCGTTTTTTGATGCCTGGAACGGAAAGCCGAGAATCACTGCGGAAATCAGGATGCCATTTGTCAGGAGAGTGACTTTGGACGGGAATTCCTCCA
>CAMEBJ010000226.1 GCA_945912085.1 uncultured Bacteroidales bacterium
AGTAAAGCGCAAGTGGTTTTTCCCTTGAGGTGACAAACTCCACAACCTTGTCAATGAAATTGTTGTCTGAGATTGTCACTATTGGGAAAATAGGTCCGAAAATCTCTTCGGTCATCACCGGGGAATCCAACGGGACATTGTCGATGAGGGTCGGGGAGAAATAGCGGGATTCCCTGTCTCTCTGCCCTCCGAAAATGACATCCCCGTTTGAAAGGTATCCCTCCAGACGCTCGAATGCCTTGGCATTGACTATGCGCCCGTAGTGCTCGTCCTCCCGGATGTTCTCTCCGTGCAATTCATTGATTGCCAATTTGTACTCCTTGATAAACTCATCCTTTACTTCTGAATGGAGAATGAGGTAGTCCGGTGCAATGCAGGTCTGGCCGCAGTTAAGGGTCTTGCCCCAGGCAATCCTCTTTGCGGCAGTCCTGATGTCTGCCTTGCGGTCAACTATGCACGGACTTTTGCCTCCGAGTTCGAGGATGACGGGGGTGAGGAACTGCGACGCAGCCTTCATTACCGTCTTGCCGAGTATAGGGCTTCCGGTGAAGAAAATCAGATCGAAACGCTGGTCGAGAAGATAGGAATTGACATCCCTGTTTCCCTGGACCACGGCTACATATCGCTCTTCAAATATGCTGGAAACCATCTCCTCGATGACCCGCGAGACTGTGGGCACGTATGGCGAAGGTTTGAGTATGGCCGTGCATCCCGCAGAAATGGCTCCCACAAGGGGATTGAGCAGCAGCTGCACGGGGTAATTCCAAGGGGAGATAATCAGGGTGTTGCCAAGGGGCTCCTTCACAATTCTGCTCCTTGAGGGGAACATCTTCAGGGGAGTGCATGCCCTTTGGGGACGGGACCATCTGCGGAGATGCCGCAGATGGGTGCGTATTTCCTCGTTCACTATGCTGGTTTCTGTCAGGACAGCCTCCTGGTATGACTTGTGAAGGTCAATCCTCAAGGCATCGCAAATCCTTGATTCCCAGTCCTTCATCCCTGCTGCAAGTCTTTGCAGCATCTCTTTGCGGAATTTGAGGTCAAGAGTCGCCCCGCTTTTGAAGAATGCCCTCTGGGCGTCTATGATGCCAGAAATTCTTTCCTCCGGCGTGTTTGTCAATTGCATCAGAATTTGTTCTTGTAACATCCGACATCGAATTTCCATCGTCCCTGCTCTCTCATCACCTTTTCAAGCGTGTCTCTCACGCATCCGCGTCCGCCGGGGAAAGGGGAGATGTAGTCAGCGGCTTCCCTTGCCTCCTGTAC
The DNA here is from genome assembly GCA_945912085.1 of uncultured Bacteroidales bacterium. Lineage (GTDB taxonomy): Bacteria > Bacteroidota > Bacteroidia > Bacteroidales > UBA932 > Cryptobacteroides. The sequence continues at coordinate 1,267 of CAMEBJ010000226.1, forward strand.
GGCATCGGCTGGGCAGACCCCGCATCCGCAGGCCCTGATGACAGGGACATCCGGCAGGTCATCTCCGAAGTACATTATCTCCTCTGGACTGATGCTATGTCTGAGGCAGAAGTCCCTGAACTCCTCCATTTTGTCCCGTGAGCCCAGATAGACATCCTCCTGAGGCACTCCACAGACGGCCATCCTTTTGACAATGCTCTGTGAACGTCCTCCGGTGATTACCCCGAGGATGTAACCGTTCATTGACGCCATCCTCATCGCGAATGCGTCCTTTGCATCAAAAGTCCTGAAAAGATTTCCCTCGTTGTCGGCGAAGATTCCTCCGTCAGTCATCACCCCGTCAACATCGAAGACGAAGGCCCTTATTCCGGTAAATATGCTTTTGTCCATACTTTCCGGCCGTCAGGATTTTGCTCCATTGCCTCCGAATCCACCCATCGGGAATGTCGCCCTCGGCTCTCCAAGATCTATCTGGCCGAACTGTGATTCGAATTTGCTGATGTTGTCCTGAAGGGCAAGGAACAGCCTCTTTGCGTGTTCCGGAGTCATTATCAGTCTGTTGGTTACCTCCGGTTTCGGAAGTCCGGGGAGCATTGACGCGAAGTCGATAATGAATTCACTCTTGGAATGCGTGATGATTGCGAGGTTTGAATATGTGCCTTTGGCCACATCCTGTTTCAACTCGATGCTGAGTTCCTTTTCGTTTGCCATACTAAATTGGTTATATTTATAAGCGCTACCTAAGCGGTCGCAAATTTACAAAGAATAAAGAAAAATAAAAAACGCAATATCCGCATAAATATCGTATATTTGCACGAATTTGTGCCTTTGACGAAAAGGTATATTGACAATAGTTGATAATTATAAGATATTCACAATATTATGGAACTTTCAGCGAAATACAATCCGGCCGAGACCGAAGACAAATGGTACGCCTACTGGCTGGAACACAAGTTTTTCCATTCGGAACCCGATTCGAGGGAACCTTACACTGTCGTGATTCCGCCACCGAACGTGACGGGAATCCTGCATATGGGACACGTCCTGAACAACACCCTTAACGACGTTCTTGTCAGGAAGGCGAGGATGGACGGGAAGAATGCCTGCTGGGTTCCGGGAACAGACCACGCTTCGATTGCGACTGAAAGCAAGGTTGTTGCCAAGCTGAAAGCAGAAGGAATTGAGAAAGAGAGCCTTACAAGGGAGGAGTTTCTTGCTCACGCCTGGGCATGGAAGGAGAAACACGGTGGAATCATCCTGAATCAGCTCCGCAAATTAGGTGCTTCCTGCGACTGGGACAGGACCAGGTTCACCATGGATCCGGATTTGAGCGAGGCCGTCATCAACACTTTCGTGTACTTCTACGAGAAAGGCTATATATATAGAGGTGTGAGGATGGTCAATTGGGATCCAGTCGGACTGACGGCCGTCAGTGACGAGGAGGTCATCCACAGGGACACCACCAGCAAGTTCTACCATCTGAGGTATTTCATCTCGGACGGCAATGGAAATCCGACGGACAAATACCTCGTGATTGCAACGACCCGTCCGGAGACCATAATGGCCGATGCTGCAATCTGCATCAACCCTGCCGATGAGAGGTATCACTGGCTCAAAGGCAAGAAGGTGCTCATTCCGTTGATTAACAAGGAAATCCCTGTGATTGAGGATAGTTATGTCGAGATGGATTTCGGAACGGGCTGTCTGAAGGTTACGCCTGCGCACGATGTGAATGACTATGAAAT
>CAMEBJ010000227.1 GCA_945912085.1 uncultured Bacteroidales bacterium
ATGGAGGAGTATTCAAGACTGTTTTCCTGGGATGCTGTCCGGCCCTCACCGCTTGAGAAGAATCTTGCGAAGGCTGCAGGCCAGGTCATCCGGCTGGATCACGGCTGGGATGAATCCAAGCCACTTTCAGAACTGACTGACAAAGAGTTGCAGGAAGCGGCGCAGTTCCGTGGAGGAAAATTCATTTCCCGCCTGGAGGAGACTATGTGTGAGTGGGAATGTGAGAGAGGACATCGTTTCAAGGCCTCCCTCGAATATGTTCTGCTCGGTGGAGGCTGGTGTACGGAATGCAATCCTGACAAGTGGCAGTCGGAGACTTCCCCTGCAAACCGGTTTGTCTCACAACTGAGGAATCTTCAAGAATAACCTGAAAGACCGTCAGGCTACTTCTGACGGAAAGGAGAAAAAGGACAGGCTCGCCGACATTTTCTGACAGGTCGTCATGGTTGTGAATTATTTTCTCTTTCGGGACGATTTCGAAGATGAGGTTTTCTCCTGAGATTTCCCAGAGGTCTTTCCGGAGGATTTCCCGGAAGATTTCCCAGAGGCTTTTCCAGAGGCTTTTCCAGAGGCACGGCGACGGCGTTTCGAGTCGGCTATGGCCTTGTGTATCTTGGCCTTGCGGGCCTTCCCGTCGGATTTGACCGGGAGGTCTTCTCCTGGAGTCCCGGTCTGGTGGCCATCTTCAGACATTCCGTAGTCGCCAAAACGGCTATCAGACTCTTCCCTTGCCTCATTACCGATCTCAACAAGTTCATAATCAAGGAGCTTCTGGTCAAGGTCCGCCTTCTTCACACGGATTTTGACAGGGTCACCGAGAGTGTAGATGATTCCGGAACGGCGTCCCACAATGCGGTACCTGTCCTGGTCGAACTCAAAGAAATCGGTGCGGATATCCCTCAGGGCAACCATCCCCTCAATCTTGGTCGGCTCGATTTCCACATACATTCCCCACTCGGTCAGGCCGGAGATGTGTCCTTCGAACTCAAATCCCACCTTGTCCTGCATAAATTCGACAAGCTTGTATTTTATGCTGGCCCTCTCGGCATCGGCTGCTACAACTTCCCTTTCAGAGGAATGCTTGCACAACTGGTCGTAGATTTCCTTCTTCTGGGACTGGGCCCCTTCGAGATACATCGCAAGAAGACGGTGCACCATCATATCGGGATAACGTCGAATCGGAGATGTGAAATGGGTGTAGTACTTGAATGCCAGTCCGTAGTGTCCGATGTTTTCGGTGTCATATCTCGCCTTTGCCATTGTCCTGAGCGAGAGCAATTCTATGGCATTGAACTCCGGAGTGTCCTTCGCCTGAGTGAAGAGGTTGTTCAATTCGCGGGATATCTCCTTGCCATTGTTTGCCAGAGCAAGGGTGTAGCCGAAATTGCGGACGAAGGTGCGGAGGTTGTCAAGTTTCAACTGGTCAGGTTCATCGTGCACGCGGTAAACAAATGTCTTGGCATTTTTCTTTCCGCCTTTGTCGCAGCCGGGAGTTCCCTTGCAGCCTGTAGCCACAAATTCTGCAACGCTCCTGTTCGCCAGAAGCATAAACTCTTCAATGAGCCAGTTGGCCTCTTTCGTAACCTTCTGATAGACACTCACAGGGCGGCCCTTTTCATCCACCTCAACCTTCATTTCAGGGCGTTCAAAGCTGATTGCACCTGAGGCGAAGCGTTTCTTGCGGAGTTTTGAGGCAAGGTCGTTCAGAATGAGAATCGCCTCCTTGAGCCTGTCAGGAATGACCATTCCGGAGGTTACTCCGAGTCCCATCGCAGCCCCGGAAGAGGTCTGACTGCTTTCAAGGACGGTTCCGTCGGTGCCTCCCCTGAGTTCCATCGTCATCGCCTTCTTTCCGGCATCGATGATCTGCTGGGCGGTTTCGTATGCAAATCTGTAGTCTGAATTTATAATCGTCCTCCCGTACCAGCTCCCGACAACCCTTGCGAGAGGGGTCAGTTCAAAGACTGCAGAGAAGGTCAGTTTCGGTTCTCCTGGACGGAGAGAGCAGAGCTTGTTGGAGAGTTTCTCCGGGAGCATCGGCACAGTGCGGTCCACAAGATAGACCGATGTGGCTCTCCTGCGGGCTTCTTCCTCAACAAGAGAACCCGGTGTTACATAGTGAGTTACATCCGCGATATGAACTCCTACCTCATAATTGCCGTTCTCCAGGAGCCTGAAGGAAAGCGCATCATCGAAATCTTTGGCGTCAGCCGGGTCGATGGTGAATGTCAGAACATCCCTGAAGTCCTTTCTGCCCTTGAGATCCTCCCCGGTGATGGCCTCGGAAATTCCGTCGGCAGCATTCTCAACTTCAGGTTCAAAGCGGTAAGGCAGTCCGAACTCGGCAAGGATGGCGTGCATCTCGGTGTCATTCTCTCCCGGCTCCCCTAGCACGTCCACTATGTGTCCGACCGGATTCGGCTTACCCTTCGGCCAGCTGTCAACGACAGCAGAGTCCTTCATTCCGGAGGAAGCCCCACTGGAGGCCACGTCCTCAAGGGTCACCGATATGTCGTAAGGCATCACCCGGCTCTGCATCAGCACCCAGGCCTGGTTTCCCACAATGTGCAATATTCCGACAAAAGGCTTGCGCGACCTTTCGACTATCTGCGTCACCTTTCCCTCCATCCTCTGCCTTTCGGTCTTTTCCTTCGTGACCGCAACCTTCACAACATCTCCGTTCAGGGCTCCGAGTGTCTTTGCCGCCTTCACAAAAATGTCATCTTCAAGACCTTCCACAATTACAAACACGAATCCTTCCCTTGTCATCTGCACCCTGCCCACATATTCCCTGAGCACTTTCTCCGCTTTCCTTCTTCCGGCTTTTCCCTTGCGGGAAGTTCTGCCGCTTCTTTTTGACGCCATATTTTTCTTCTTGCTAAAATTCACCGCAAATATAGACTGAATTTAAGAAAAGTTTTGCAGAAAAATGACATTTTCCTATTTTTGCACGAAAATATGTAAACTTTAGTTTCGCAATGCGAAACACCTTGTTTGGAGAT
>CAMEBJ010000228.1 GCA_945912085.1 uncultured Bacteroidales bacterium
ATGACAACAAATTTGCAGGTTCCGAGGAATTCCGTGTCATTGACATTGCGGGCACTGCCACGGAAAATGAATTCAAGGTCACCGTGCTGGGCAAGATAGGACTTGATTTCACCCATAAAGGCATTCTGTGCCGCTGTCAGCACTTCGGTTCCTGCCGAGGTGGCGTAGGATACCATCACTCCGTGGAAGCCGTACTTCGTGCATTTCTCAAGCTGGGCTCTGGCTCCCTCAGCAAAGAATTTTGTTGCATCTTCGGCTGTTCCCGCAGATTCGCCCTCCTCTGTCCTGCGATCCTCTTCAAGGCACCAGGCCTCATAGACCGTTGCATAGTCAATAAGGCATAGGACCTTCGTACCCTTTTTCTCCCTGACCTGCGCTATTTCCGCCGCAACAACTTCGTGCAGGCCGCCGTTCATCTTCACACAGACATAATCTGCGCTGTCCGGCATTGCCATAATGTGAACATTCTGACAGGAAGGATAGGTTTCGGTACCGTTCATAGTCACGATCATCACAGGATGCTCACTTTGTTTGAAATTCCTCAGAGCATTGAGGTATTCCGCATATTCCTGCGGATTTTCCTGTTCCGGTGTCTTGTGATGAAAGTCAAGATTCTGCGGCTGGGTCCATTTGGAGCAGCCGGCAAGGACTGCAAGAGTCGCCGCACAAGTGAATATTAATGATTTCGCTTTCATTTGCTTGTCTTACTTTATTATGATTGCCGGATTGCAGTCCCACCACAGACGGGTGGCCATATTGTCCTTGCCCTTGAGCAGGGTTGAAACTGCATAATTCACATTTTCACCATTGTTTGTGTACTCTGCCAGAGGATAGCGCATTCTCCTTGCACCATAGACGGAAGAGACAATGCCGTCGCTCTTGTTCCCGGCATCCGTAGCAGGGAAAAGATGAGGATAGCCTGTCCTGCGATGGTCCGCCCAGGCCTCATTGCCGTTGTTGAAGTTCGCAATCCATTTCTGGATGAGGATTCTTTCCTGCTTCTGCGCTGTCGATGCGGATTCATCCCATTTGACGGTAATTTCAGAAAGCATTTCGGAATAACTGTTCTGACCTGCAGGATCAATGTAAACGGCAGGACGGCTGACTGCATCGTTGAGGTAAGCATCAGCACCAGAAACTCCAAACTGCTCGAATGACAGGCGAATTCCCTCATTGTAGAAATCCCCGGCTGTTCCCTCACCCATATCGTAGCCGAACACTGCCTCGGCCTCGGCTTTGAGGAAGCAGACCTCGGCGGCATTCATCCAGACAAGCGGATCCGAAGGGGAAATGTTCACTCCGGAATACTTGCGTCCGAGGCTGTTGAGAGCCGGTTTCTCGATTCTCACCCTGATTCCCACATATTCAATCCCGTCAAATTCCGAAGGAATGAAATACACCGGACGGCGAGGGTCGTTGTAGCCGTTCATATAGGTGATGATGTCTGCTGCCGCGTGAGTGTCACCTCCCGTGTTGCAGCCTGAAGGCTGGTTGTACTTGATGGCAGTGTAGAGAGGATTTCCCTTTTCACCGAAAGCCACCGTGCGAAGGGTTGCGTTGTCGGCATTTGATGTGAACACTCCTATTTCGTGTTTAACGGCCTCTTCAGCATATTTCCTGGATTTCTCCGGGGCGGCATAGGAAATTCGCATCGCCATCCTGAGTTTCAGTGAATTGGCAAACTTGCACCATTTCACGGCCGTTCCGTCGTAAATCGGGTCAGCCTTCGGGGAAATGCCGGAGAGTTTGTTCTCCGTCAAAGTGGAGATTACCTCGTCCAGTTCTGCAAACATTGCATCATAGACTGCCTCCTGTGAATCGTATTCAACTGCGATGGCTCCGCCCTCACCGATTTTGGAGTACGGAATCGGTCCGTAGGTGTCAGTTACCCTCAGCATTGCTGTTATCTTGATAATCTTTGCAATTGCAAGGGTCACAGGATCGTCTGTAATGTCGGCAATCTCATTGAGATTGGAGTACAAAGTCGGAATGATTCGGTCACTGGCGAGGAAAACCCTTGTCCAGTCATCCGTAGGGTTGTAGTTGTCAATGGTCTTGGCAAATGCACCCGTTGTAGAGTAATAGCCACCCATCGGACCTCCAAGGAGGCAGTCTGTGAACTGGGCCGTGTTGACATCGGTCGAAACCACTGTTCCACAGAGAGCGGAGATGGCTGCTCCGATGGCATATCCGTCTGTGAGCGTCTGCTCTTTGCTCACTTCGTATGGATTGGTGTTGATTTCAAGATAGTGGGCCGTGCACCCCGCAAACAGAGAAGCTGCGAGAAAAGCCGCACCGGTTTTTGTGATGATATTTCTCATTGCAAGGTGGATTAGAAGGTTATTCTTACATTGAAACCGAAATTGCGCAGGGACGGCATCATAAAATGATCGATGCCCTGGTAGTAGTTTCCTGTAGTCGCAACTGATTCAGGGTCAAAAGGAGCCTTGTTGTAAATCATCCAGAGGTTCCTGCCGACAATGGAAAGGTTCAGGTCGCAGACATTTCCGAGCATTTTGCGAGGGAAAGTGTAACCGACTGAAGCCTCCTGGAGACGCACGTTGGTTCCGGAATAGGTATATTCCTGTGGAAGAGGGTTTGAACCTCCGACAGAACTGTACCATTTGTTGGCATCCACCCTGTCACCGCCATTGATGTAAACTCCACCTGCATCGCGTGCAGCTGCCGAAGCCTCCGAAACACCATAGTAGTCAAGGACGGCCTGGGTGCTTGAGAAAACTATACCTCCGAAACGGGCAGTGATGAGGAAACCGAAATTGAAGCCCGCAATGCGGAAATCATTCCTCCAGGAGAGGTTCGCCTTCGGAAGCACGGAGCCGAGTTTCACATAATTCTTTGCATCTGCAATCATACTAGGGGAAACTGTTCCGTCCTCATTGACCACAATCATTCCGTTGGAGTCATATTTGAAATCCGCGAAAGAATAGAGGTCTCCCAGAGTGCCTCCCTTGCGGAGGATGAAGTGTGCAAGTCCA
>CAMEBJ010000229.1 GCA_945912085.1 uncultured Bacteroidales bacterium
GCGACGGAAGCATGATCTATGAGAAAAACAATGCATCAGGACATATCGACAGCGACAGGCATTGGCGGGTGCAGACTGAAAGCGGGATTTCCTCGTCGACGGGAACAAAAAAACGGAATGCTCCGAAGAGTCATTCCGTTTCTGTGCGCAGGAGCAGAGTCGAACTGCCACACCATTTCTGGCACTACCTCCTGAGAGTAGCGCGTCTACCAATTTCGCCACCTGCGCTCAAAAGTGGGACAAAGATAAGCAATCTTTTTGATTTCGGGAATTTTTTCTTCTGATTTTGACAATTTTCTTGAAAATTGTGTGCCGGAGCCCTGTTCCCCGGGGCATTCATGAAAATCACTAAATCAGGACTTCTGCACTGAAGACATACTCCCACTCGTTGACACTGATGATGACCTCCGTGGTTGCATAGTCTATTATGACATCCGCATCCCTCAGGGAAGGTTCCGTCCAGTCATAACCGCTCCGGAGCAGATAATCACCGAGAGGGAAACGCCTTTCGACACCTCCGCCGTCATCAATCAGCAGACATAGGGAGCCGTCTTTCTGTCTGGGAATCCTCACGCCGAACCTCCCGTCATTCCCTATTTCAGGGGAAAAGCGGAAATCCCCGTCCATCATAGTTCCGTCCTGCCTGTATCCGCAAACATTCCCCTGAATCTCAACCGAATACAAAGATGGGTATTCTGTGCGCAGCAGCACGGACAGACGGCAGAAATTCTTGAGGGGAGAAACTTTTTCAACGTGTTTTTCACCCAGTGCGTCAATCCGCGAAAAAAGAGTGAACACCGGAGGGCATTCGCATCCGGAAGGAATTGTCACAGATGTTCCACCACCATCCCTAAAACAATCCCAGAAGAAGACATCCTTCACGGGAGCAAAAGAGAAAACATTCAACCGGACTTCCCCTTTCGGGACATTGATGCTGACACTCCTCCCATAATCATCTTTTCGGACGGTTTGGTCACATAGAATGTCATCCGGCGAGAAAATGCAGAGACTCAGCGAATCAGACTCCTCTTTGTCAATTTCCGAAAAATCAACAATCAGAAGGCAAGGGCACATCTCCCTTTTTTCTTTTATACACCCCATCACGGACACCGACAAAAGGGCCATTGTCAGGACGGACGACATTCTAATGCTCATAATATTATTACTTTGTTCGTAAGTTTAATAAGGACGCAAGCGCGTCAGATTGTCGGCGTCAGTGTCGAGATTTCATCCCAATCGGCAACTTTCAGGGTAAATGTTGCATTGAGTGAAGACACAGGATCATCCGGTGAGCCCGAACCCAGACGTGTAATTGTCAGTTCCGTGATTTCATAGCTTTTGTTCCTTTCTATGGACGGGATGCTTACAGGATAGTAATATGACTTGCCATTCACGTCAAGCTCAACGACAAGACGGGTGAACCTTGCACCACTCCCGGCTTCGGAACTGTCATCTGCGGTAGGATTGGGATAGCAGTAGAAATAGTTTGCACTCTCGTAAGGCGTACCGTAATTCAGCACAGTGTCCATCACCCCGCTGTAAAGCAGATTCGGCATTGTGGCGGAATTGAAAGTATGGAGGTTTGCCCAGGTCAGGCTTGGAAGCCCGCCGAGGTATTTGGAGGAAGACTGGGCATTCAGAAGATATATTCCCTTGATCTTCGCTGCTCCCGTCCTATACTGCTCCAATGTGAAATTGTTGGTGATTTTTCTGATACCAACCCTTGCCACAAGCCTTTTAACCTCAATCTCCACCGATGTCGATCCGCTAAGAGTAACTGTCTTTTCTCCGCTCATCACAAAGGAGGACGGTGTGTTTTCAGACAATGACGACACTTTTGACTTGAGATTGTCCAGAGTCTTCACTCCCGTAATCTGGGGAGCATTTACAACGGCATATACATCTTTTTCTCCGCTCGTGCAGGACAAGGACAGTGTCTGTGCAGTTTCCCTCGCTTCCGCCTCAAGGACGCCGTCTTTTCTGAAGACAAACACCTGAAGGCTGTTCACCTTGCCCTCCGATGTGACATCTGTCACTTTTGTGCCTGAGGGCACGGGGATGGACACATCCAGGGTCATCTCTTCTCCAATGGTCTGTTCACGAGAGGGTTCAGTCATTTTCTGCCCGCAGGCGCAGGCAAGGGCAGCTGTCAGTACAGCCGCAAGAAAGATTTTGTTTTTCATTTTTTATAAAAGGTTAATGAATAAATATTTTGTTAATCATATCTTCCTATATGTACGAATTCCGACAACTCCGGATCAAGGTTTGCCCTGTGTGACATAGAAGGTTCCATTTCAACACTTTTCCCGAATGATTGCATCGCCTCCTCCTTCCTGCCAAGGCGTGCCAGTACTATGGCCTTCAGATAGAAGCTTCTGGCGGAAGGCGTTGAAATCATCTCCAGGTCAGCCAGGGCGGAATGGTTGTAACCGGCCGAAAGATAGGCAAGAGCGGTGTTGTAATCGTGGTATGGACGGAGAATATCCACTGCTTTCCTGTAGTCCATCTGCCTGATAGCCTCAATGCCGGCGAGATAGACTGAATCCAGTTCCGTCGTGTGGATTGTGTCCTTCACCATTCCTTTGCGATGCAGATGAAAATCGAAAAGGACTGTCCTCAGCCTCGGGTAAAGTTTCTCACGAAGGTATCTGTAGTCCGCAAGGGCAGACAAGCCCTTCTCGGCCCTGTCCTTGTCGGAGGCCTTTGAAGCTTTGAGGATTAATTCCCTGGTCGATGGTGACAGCACGGAATCTCCTGAAGAGAGCCTGACCAGCAGGTCCCAGTTTTCCGGCACCGTTCCTGTCCGCAATTTCTCCGTCTGGCCGGCATCGAGAAAAGACTTCAGATAGGTTGCAACGGAAAGCCCACGATTGGCAGAAAGCCTTGCGTTGAAAGCATAGCCTCCTTCAGGAGAACAGGATGCAGTCACGACAAGGGAATCCAGTTCGTACTCGGAATGAGACATCACATCATCTATGCACCTGCCGATCCG
>CAMEBJ010000230.1 GCA_945912085.1 uncultured Bacteroidales bacterium
AGGTCGAAGTAGCCCGTGCCGGTCAGACCGAAGACGATGGTTTTCTGCTCGCCTGTCTCCTTGCATTTGAGAGCCTCGTCGATAGCTGCCCTGATGGCGTGGCTGCTTTCAGGGGCAGGCAGGGTGCCTTCAACGCGGGCGAACATCTCGGCTGCCTCGAAGACGGATGTCTGCTCCACGCTCCTGGCCTCGATGATGCCGTCGTGGTAAAGTTGTGAGAGGATTGTACTCATTCCGTGGTAACGGAGCCCGCCTGCGTGGTTCGCTGACGGGATGAAATGGCTTCCAAGGGTGTACATCTTGGCAAGCGGACAAATCATACCCGTGTCACAGAAATCATAGGCGAACTTTCCTCTCGTGAAGCTCGGGCAGGAAGCCGGCTCCACGGCAATGATTCTATAGTCCGCCTCACCCCTTAGCATCTCTCCTACGAAAGGACTGATGAGACCTCCGAGGTTTGATCCTCCACCGGCACATCCGATGATGATGTCTGGTTTGATTCCGTACTTGTCAAGTGCAGTCTTGGTCTCCAGTCCGATGACTGTCTGGTGCAGAAGAACCTGGTTGAGTACAGAGCCGAGTACATATCTGTAGCCAGGCTGTGAGACTGCCGCCTCGACTGCCTCTGAAATTGCACATCCCAGGCTGCCGGTCGTGTCCGGAAATTCGGCAAGGATTTTCCGGCCTACCTGTGTCGTGTTGCTCGGTGATGGGGTAACCTTCGCTCCGTAGGTGCGCATCACCTCGCGGCGGAAAGGCTTCTGCTCGTAGGAGCATTTGACCATATACACTTGACAGTCAAGCCCGAAATATGAGCAGGCCATACTCAGGGCCGTGCCCCACTGGCCGGCACCGGTCTCGGTAGTCACACCCTTGAGACCCTGTTTCTTTGCGTAGTAGGCCTGGGCGATTGCCGAATTGAGTTTGTGGCTTCCGGAGGTGTTGTTGCCTTCGAATTTGTAGTAGATTTTTGCAGGCGTGCCGAGTGCCTTTTCAAGGAAGTAGGCCCTGACCAGCGGCGAAGGACGGTACATTTTGTAGAAATCAAGGATTTCCGCAGGTATGTCAAAGAATCTGGTGTCATTGTCAAGTTCCTGACGGCAAAGCTCTTCGCAGAAGACCGGACTCAGTTCCTCAAGGGTCATCGGCTTCAGGGTTCCCGGATTCAGAAGCGGAGCCGGTTTGTTTTTCATATCCGCTCTGACGTTGTACCATTGTCTTGGAATTTCATTCTCTTCGAGAAAGATTTTGTAGGGGATTTTTTCTTCCATGGCTTTGTTATTTAGAAGGTTATATTTTTCTTGGTGAGATTCCCGGTCAGGCCGGGAATGACGTAGTGTGATATAATGTCGTTGTGTAGTATAATGACGTTGTGTGATATAATGTCGTTGTGTAGTATAATGACGTTGTGTGATATTTAGGAAACGGGAATGATATAAAAGAAACGAGCCCTGTCGCAGTTGCGGCAGGACTCGTTGTATTGTGGACATACAATGGTGCTGACCTCCTACGACCGTGTAAGATGTCTTCCGTGCCACCACCAGTTGCTGTTTCTGAATGTCATAATGTGTCTCTTTTCAAAATCCGGATGTAAAATTAGAAAAAGAAATTTTCAATCCAAAGGAAATTTTGATTTTTTCATATTCCTTAATATTCCCTCCCCAAAAATACAACTTTGGGGGTTATTTGTATCTGTTGAAACTGAGACTGTCAACGGGAATTGCCAAATAAATCAGATTGTAGCCCGTGATGTCGGCATTCAGCGTCTCTTCATAGAAGAATCCGATTTTCCCATTGCTCTGGAGGACCATTGTCGAATAGGCTGAATCAGTTGTGGAAATCTGGTAAGGACCTTCCCAGTCCGAGGCAAATGATTCGGAAGTGATGCCGGTTATGTCATCCGGAAGTTCTTTGTGGTAGATTCCCACATTGGTGCGATGCGGTCCTAGAGGTACTGATTGAAGTGCCAGGGAGACCTTCTTCCTGTCCTGTTTGCGGATGGCGTTCACAATCAAGATCTCTCCGTTGCAGGCATTTTCAATGGCCGTACATCCTTGATTCTTCTCTCCTGAAAATGACGCCTTGTCCCAGCTTCCTTCCGCAGTGGTGATGTCGGTGTAACTGAAGATATTGAATATTCTTCCTCCCCTGGCCCGGCTGCTCAGGATTACCCTGCCGTCAGGGAGCTCCTCGCATTTAGGCTCGTCTCCTCCAGGTGCAGGCAATGCCTCGGGTCCGCCGAGGGCTTTCCAACTCTTTCCGAAATCGTCGCTGAAAATCACACGGTTCCCGTTTGGACGTGCGCAAAGGGCTGCATACAGTCTGTAGTGGCTTCCAACCTTGATAATACTGCTTTGGAAGATTCTGCCCGAGCCCACGAAGCAACTCTCCACGCAACCTTTTGAGCAGTCATCAAAAAGTGAATATATATCCTCTGTGATTTCAGTCCACTGAGTCCAGGTCTTTCCTTTGTCCGTGCTCCTGAGTGCTGCAATCCGGTTCGGATTCTGACGGTTCGTGGTGCTCTTCCAGTAAACGGTCTCTCCGCAGACGGTCAGCAGAAGCAGTTCCCCGCTTTCCCTGTCGCAGGCGATTGCCGGGTCGCCGAAACCGCAGTCAACGCATCCGCTTTTTCCGGTGCCCTCCACGACTGTGATTTCGTCTCCCCAGGTCTTTCCGTTGTCAGGGGATATTCTGCATTTGATGTCAACTCTTCCGTATCCGATGTCGGAACGGCAATGCCTGAAATCCGCAAGGGTTGTCAATGTGCCGTCGTCAAAAGCAGCTATCGCAGGAATCCTGTAAGGAATGCTGGCTGAGTCGGCATTGACAAAAAGTGCCTTGCGTTCAATTACTGTATTTGCGCAGCTTGTGAAGACAATGCACAGGAGGAGAGCCATCATACTTGATTTAGAAATTTTGTTCATAGTTTTTGGAGTTAACTTCAAATAATATTCTTTACTGTCTGTGGGTTTTTCTGTAGATACTCGGA
>CAMEBJ010000231.1 GCA_945912085.1 uncultured Bacteroidales bacterium
TACAGCCCCGAGAGGCAGAATCCCGACGCTCCCCTGAAGGCTTCTGACCTTGGACACACCCACGCAGGCAGCCTGGGCAACCTCTGCAACGACAGAATCCGGGCGAAGATGATTTCCGCCGCAGAATTCTGAGGTTGATTCTTCAGAAAGTCCGGCTTTTCACTGATAGATTTCCAATTGTTCAGGAATCTATATATCTGACTTTAAGAAATCAATCAATGAAAACCAACCTCAAATCGATTCTCAACGCCACCTGGAAGGTGGGATTGGGCCTGACCGGCGCAGGAATTGCCGTTTTCTGTATCATTCTTGCAATTGCCTTCTGTAAGGAAAATTACGGCAGGTGTGTATGGCGGGACCGCACCTTGTACAATGACATTGTAGTGCGTGCCTATCAGAACAACTCAGTGCGCATCCTTAACAAGACAACAAGGGAATACACCACCCAAAAGATTCGCTGGGTGTCAGGAGAGCCTTGCGAGGGCGACAGCCTGACCGTCTTCTGCGACAAGGAAGGCAAACGCGGCTATGTCAATGTAAAGACCGGGAAAATAGTCATCCCAGCCCAATACAACAAGGCCTGGAACTTTTCGGAAGGTCTGGCGGCTGTCCTCGGTGGAGACAATTGCATCGGTTTCATCAACAAGGACAATCAGCTGGTCATCGATTATGTCATCCCGTTTGAGAAGGAACGGGACTATGTTTTCGAGGATGGATACTGCATTGCAATGCGTACGATTGACGGTCAGGAACACTATGCGCTCTACGGCAAAGACGGCAGCCTTGCACTGGACTGGAGTCACACGCGCATCGATGACCTTTACAACGGATACCGCGTAGTAGGCAATGAAGACGGGGAATGGCTTCTGGACAGTGACCTCAACAGAGTGTTCCCTGGTGTCTATGACAACGTTACGCACTCTGAGGAATGCAAAGGGGTATTCCTCACAAGGAATCACGTCAAGCAGCTCCGGTCATACGACGGGAAAGTCATTGAGCCGTTTGTGATTGATGACACCTTCAGACTTGAGTATGACGTAATGAATGATGACGGAGATGCCTATGCCCAGGTGATGGTGGAAGACATTCTGGTGTACCAAGTTGACGGCTGGGAGGGTCTGATGGATGCCAGAACCGGCAGAATCATCACTCCGGCCTGCTACTGGGACATCAAGATGGTCTCAAAGGACCTGCTTCTGGCAAAACTCGGTTACAGCAACGAAGGAGTCATACTGGACAAGAACGGGAGGATTATCAAATAGGAACTCAGTCAAGCAGCACAAATCCTGCCCAGTAGTAAGGTGAACGGTATTTCTTCCTGACTTCTCCGCGAGCCTGGCAGAATGCAGTCCTGAGATCTCCTCCGTCCAGAAATGAACGGTAAAAAAAAGACATAAAGTCTTTGGTAGCCCTATCATCCACATTCCATAGAGTCATCAGCAGAGTCCCGGCGCCTGCCTTTTTGAATGCCCGCTGAAGTCCGTAAACACCTTCCCTGGCAATATCACCACTTGCAGATTTGCACAGGGCCATAACGACAAGATCCGTTGCAGAAAGATCCACTCCCGAGATTTCGCCTGCCGACAACAAGCCATCCGACAGGACAATGCCAAAACGCATCATTGAACTATCCTGGGAGAGGATTTTCCCGGATTCTCCGGAAGAGGATGAACTGTAACCGTGAGTTGAAAGATGAATGATATCGGGAGAATTTCCGTCAAGCGAGGCAAAGGATGATGCAGAACCATTCAGACCGGACAGAACCTTGACACGCGTTCCGTTCTGCTGCAGCATATCCTTCACGAGGCTGACCTCTTTCTCTGACATAGGCAACCGGTAATAATTCCCGGAAGGATAAGTCAGACCGCCATACAAGACGGCATCTTCAGGCTTTTCCAGACGGGAAGCGTATCCGACGACTTCCCGGGCAGAGGTAAGACGTACAATATTCACCTCATCACCCAGCAGGGCTCCGGAAGGTAATTCTAGCGCCTCGACTGCAATCATATGCAGATTTCCCGATGGCACAAGATAGACGGTGGAACAACCCTGAAGCAAATCTTCAAGAGGCTTCCAGATTACTCCGTATGCCGAACGGGCATTACCGGAAGAATAGAGAACATCAGGCCTTGAAACAGGAATAGCAAGCGAATCGAGCTGCTTCTGAGTAAACACTTTCAACAGTTGGGGATATGGCCGGTCTTTACGGATTACAAAAGCGCAATACTTGTGGGTTCCGTCGGATGACACATAATCTGTAAAATCCACAGCCGCCTCATTGTCAGACAATGAGCTGCTGACATCCGAATATGACACATCGAGAAAAGACGAATAATCAACAAATGCCGAACATTTTTCGGCAAGAGCGGACTCGGAAGCCCTCAGGGCGCTATACAGTTCTGCCCGATTCCCTGATTTTTCTTTTGACAACCGGTTCTGAATTTCAACAACCTTTGAGTACAATTCTGAAACAGCCGGATCCGATTCATACCTTATAGCTTCCGCAAGGGATTTCTCCGTTGCAAGCATCAAGCCTTTGGACAAAAGAAGCGCATCATAGGACGCCACGGTGAATTCATCGGCCGAATGTCCTGCAGCAAGGGCGAATGCCGTCATCTGAAAAAACATTGAGGACACATCCTGCCACAGTTTCTCTCTTGAAAGCCGTGAAGCATACTTCCACTGACTGCCAATCAATTCCCTGTTCATACTGAAGGCCTCCTCCAAATGTCTGGACCCATCGTCAATCCTGCCACAAAAAGCCTCAATATTAGCAAGGGTAGTCAATGCCTCGGCATATTCTTTTGAGGGATTGCCGTAGATGTTTTCACAAATGTCCAGCAGACGGGCATAATACCCATAAGATTCTTCATTCCTGCCCATATTGTAAAGCAGTGCTCCGGCCTGCATAGTCACATCATACTCCTGCCAGATGTCCCCAGAAGCATAGAATTCAGCTTTCT
>CAMEBJ010000232.1 GCA_945912085.1 uncultured Bacteroidales bacterium
TCACGTGCCGTCCACAATGCCTATGACCTCGGAGATGAAGGCCGGTTCAGTCAATGATTTCCAGAGCAAACTGGGAATAGACTACGGGCGTCCTCTGAAGAGGTACAATTCCGGATATATTCACGGCATTGGCCTGTCGGTGGATATAGGAATAGAGGTCTTTCTGGCAGAAAGGGTTTCCGTCGGTCTGGCAATGAACCTCACGCCTATAATGTTCAGCTTCCAGCCACAGACCTACACCATATATGAAGGTTTCTCATCCCTTTCAGGCAAGGTGGAACAGTATAACGGACTTGTAAGTCCCGGCAGCAATGCTCTGCTCTACGGCACCGAAAACCTTGGCTGCAGACTCACCCTCAACTACTACTTTTAACCTTTATCATGGGAAGTCGCTCAAATGAACCGCTTATGCCCTACGAGGAAGTGCAGCGCCTTATCGATGAAAGGCTCGAAGCAATTCTTCTGCAGGAGTCGTCTGAGCCGGTGCAGTCCTCTGCACGAAAATCCGACAGGGGTGACGTCAAGTGCAAACTGAAATCTATCTGGAAAAGGATAACAAATAAATGAACTATATGAGACAATTGAAATTGATGTCCGCAGTACTGCCGTTTCTGCTTGTGGTGCTGACCGGATGCGAAAGGGAGGAAAACAATGGAATGGTGGAGGAAATCATCTTTACCAATATCCCTTCCAAAGGAATACGCATTGATGAGGGGGATACATTCGACCTTGAATTCTCCATCAGACCATCCTCTCTCCAGGAGACGGCCGTAATCAAGTGGACAAGCGAAGACAAGGAAGTGGCTACCGTACGCAAGGGCCGCATTACCGGCGTGTCAGCCGGCAAGACGGTCATCAGGGCTGTATGCGAAGGCGGGGCGGAAGCTGTGGCGGACGTGGAGGTGCGCCCGGTGGAAGTGACTGCATTCCAGATTCCTTCCTCTCTCAAAGTTCCCCGGGGAGAGAGCGTGATTGTATCCGTAACCGGAATAGTGCCTGAGGGAGCGAGTGTTTCTTCCATTGACTGGAGCATTGCGGATGAAAGCATTGCCAGCTTGGAGATAAGCGGCGGTTCGCTGTATGTGGCCGGCCTGAAGAACGGCACCACGACACTGACGGGACAGGGTTCCGGAGTCAGCAAAAGCTGCAAGATTACCGTGGAGTATATTCCTGTAAAATCCGTGACCGTCACTGTCGCCAAGTCCTCGGTTGAAGTGGGGGAGGAGTCGTCTGTCAGTGTAAGCATTTCACCGTCAGAGGCCTCCAATATGTCACTCTCGTGGGAGGTATCCCCTTCAGGAGTGATAGACTTTGACCCTGAGACTATGAAAATCAGCGGTATAGCACCGGGCAATGCTACCATCAAGGCCACTGCAATACGGGATGATGTCTCGGGCTACTGCTCAGTCACTGTAATCGCGCCTGTAATGTCAATCGAAAGCGCCAACGGACCTGCGGATTGCTTCCTCTGTCCTGACAACAGCTTCTCCCATCTCAAAAAGACCGTACAGCTCAGCGCTACAGTCCGCGGGAATGCGGTAGATGGGGTGACCTGGTCTTCGTCAGATGAGAAAGTGGCTACTGTTGACAAGAATGGTCTTGTGACTGCAAAGGGCCACGGAGTATGCTTTATCTATGCGGCCACGGAGGTACAAAAGGCCAGCGCCTATATCTGGTCTGCATCCAAAAGCGGCTATGACCTTAAACTGACCGGTAGTGATCCGAATAGTATCATACCTGACCATGACTACTATGAATGGCAGGAATCCGAAGATATAGTTCCTGATTATGGTCACGATGTCGGCTTCTTCGATACGAAAATGTTTGTGACCGCTGAGGGGAAGACCCATAACCTCTGCCAGATTCTGTACCCTTACGGATGGAACGGCAATGACTATGACATCATAACGGCGAGCGTATCGGGAGACGGTGTAAGCATTACCGAGGACAACCAGGCCACAATATCATTCAGGTCTGCCGACAATGGACCTGCAAGCGGAAGCATCTGCTTTACCTATAATCCGACCGGCTATACCAGGACAGTCAATTTCAACGTGGGCTATAAAAGCATATCATTCTTCAAGAATGATTCAGCGAAAAATCACTATAAGACCGTCGGCGCCGGCGGAAGCATCAGTCTGAGCAAAAGTGAGCAGACCTATTGGTATATTAGTCTCAATGCGACTAACAGCTATCAGGCCTCCGATTTCGGGAAACCTTACAAATCCGCATCCAGTGACAGTAAAAAAATGATGACCTGCGACAGCAATTCATCTCTGTATGTAGACAGTAGTGGATGTCTCAGGATTTCTTCCATAGCCAACGGAACCTACACTCTCAAGGCAGCCAGGGACAACAGTTTCACAATACGGCTTACAATTACCAACTGATAGACTTTGCAATCGACGCCCAAACAATAGAGATATGAAATTGAATAGATTAATAAGCATTGTGACAATTGCCACAAGCTTGATGCTGATTTCCTGCAAAAAGGAACCTGTCCTGTACGACATTACATCCTTTGAGGTGCCGGAACTGGTACACGTTTACGGGGGACATCCATTCACCCTTCCTATTGTCACCGAGCCGGAAGCGGGTGACATCTCCAAACTGGAGTTCACCCATCCTGAAGAGACCAACTTCAATGTGGAGATAAGGGGCAACAAGGCCATACTCACTTATGTCCCGCTTGAAGAGAATGATAAAACGGAGGGGATGAAAGTCCGTAGCGAAATCTTGCGCATAGGAAACGAGGCTCTCGGCTACAAGGATGTGGTGGTTCACGTGGCAAGCCAGCCGATTACGGCTGCCTTCCTTGTCCCTTTCGGCGTGGCTGAAATATCTGACGGGGCAGTCCTGAAGGTAGAAGGGAAAGAGCAGACGGATGGCTCACATTACTTCGGAATCCTTGCTGCAGTTGGTTTTACCGATATTGCAGGACAGATTCCTGATTTTGAGG
>CAMEBJ010000233.1 GCA_945912085.1 uncultured Bacteroidales bacterium
GGGAGCGGCAGTTGCATACGGGAGTGACCTTCTGGCTGCTTCCAGGGCTGCTTTCCGCGACGGACCCGGAATTGTGGCCATCTTGGGAACAGGCTCGAACAGTTGCTTTTACGACGGCTCGAAAGTGGTCTCAAATGTCCGTCCCGGGGGATTCATCCTCGGTGACGAGGGAGGGGGAGTCTCCCTTGGCAGGACGTTCATTGCCGACTTTGTCAAAGGTCTTCTTCCGGAGAATATTGCGGTTTCATTCACAGAACGATATGGCCTGACCTACGAGGCAATCGTGGAAAATGTCTATCGCGGAAGTTCCCCTGCGGCCTACCTCGCCTCTTTCGTGCCCTTCATTCTTGAACACAGGGAAGAGCAATATGTCAAAACCTTGATTGACTCCAATTTCCGCGCATTCATCACCCGCTGTCTGAAACAGTATGACCTGGCACGGTTCGATGTCGCCGTCGTAGGCTCGTTCGGGTGTGTCTGCAAGGATGAACTCGTCGCCCTCGGCAGGGAGTACGGCGTCAGGTTCACAGACTTCATAAAATCCCCTATTGACCGCCTTGTCGAAATTGCCGGGGCAAAACAGCCCGGAGAGTCTGAGGAAATTGCCGGGGTGGAATAATAACAAAAAAGATGTATCAGGAAAAATATCCCTCCAAACTGCTTCAGGACGCTGTAGAGTCCATCGGATCGCTTCCCGGAATCGGCCGGAGAAGTGCGATGCGGCTTGCTCTTCACATTCTGAAACAGCCTTCCGGCAATGTTCACCGCCTGGCTGAATCCATAGTGAAACTCCGTGACGATGTCCGCTATTGCCCTGAGTGCATGATGATTTCGGATGAGGGTATATGTTCAATCTGCGCCGACCGCACCCGCGACCACCGCACAATCTGTGTAGTGGAGAACGTGCGAGATGTGATGAGCATAGAGAAAACGGGACAGTACCGTGGTGTGTATCACATACTTGGGGGCATAATATCTCCCATAGACGGCATCGGCCCTTCGGACCTGACCATCTCAAAGCTCGTCAGCCGGGTGAAGGAACTCGTGGCGCAGGAGGGAAACCGGGTGGAAGTCATCTTTGCCCTCAGCGGAGATGTCGAGGGAGAGACCACATCCTTTTACATATATCGACAATTGGAAAATATGGACATAAGGATATCTTCCCTTGCCAGAGGCCTGGGTTTCGGCGACGACCTCGAATATGCAGATGAACTGACTCTCGGCCGCTCCATCGTCGGCCGCCAGGAATTCCGTCCTTAACCGCCACAAAGGTCAATATTCCGTTAGTCAATATTCCGTTAGTCACATCCACCGATAGTAAATATCCCGTAAATGACCTTCATCGAAATACTCCTCCTCGCTGTTTCCCTGAGTTTCGACACCCTCGCAGTGTCGATGGGGGGAAGCGTGACCCTCGGCCGGATCGACCTCCGCCGCCTTTTAGGTGTCGCCTTCGTTTTCGGACTGATGCAGATGCTCCTGCTTGACGCGGGATGGCTTCTGGGACACTCGGTCATTTCATATATATATAAATATGCTTCATATATAGGGATGGCCCTTCTCCTGTACATCGGAGGGACGATGATTGCCGGGGTTTTCCGCAAGGAGGGGGAGTCGAAGGTGGATCTTTCCGACTTGAAGCATCTTCTTCTCGCTGCCGTTGCAACCAGCATTGATGCGGCCGCAGTGGGGGTGTCGCTTGCGATGGCTGAGCTGTCCGGAGGGAAAATCGCCCTGTCTTCCGCTACTGTCCTGGTTGTCACTATGATTGCCGCCGTTCTCGGGATTACCGGCGGCAGTTTCTTCGGGAGAAAGTTCGGCAAATGGGCACAACTTGCGGGCGGGCTGGTTTTGATTCTGATAGGGGTGAAAATGGTGGTTTCCTGACTGTCCCGGGCCAGATTAGAGCCCCTTTCTCTACCTGGCTGAAAATCTTCCATACGAAAAGTTTGCATTTAGACAGGAAATTACTACTTTTGCAGGATGTCAGCAGGTGCTGGCCGTGCAAAAACAGGAGGGCGGTATGGTTTCAATCTACTACAGGGCTGACGGCCAGATCAATGTCTCCCAGACGGAGACTGATTTCCAGACACTACAGCGCAATGACGTGATTTGGATTGACCTTTTCTCACCGACAGGTGATGAGAAGAGGTCCGTTGAGGCATTTCTCGGAACCACCATCCAGAGCCGTGCGCAGGCTGAAGAGATTGAGAGTTCATCAAGGTTCTCCGAGACGGAGAATGCCGTTTTCGCCAACACCAACTTCCTGATTCCGGGACCGGAGGAGTATTCGATGGAGACGGTCTCCTTCATCCTCACCGGAGGGATTCTCACTACGTTGAGGGAGTGTCCGCTGAGGAGTTTCACCGACCTGCAGCGCAGGCTGATGGCATTCCCGAAGTTCTATCCTTCAGGTGAAATTGTCTTTGTGAGCATTCTCGAACAGCGTATCGACCTGGATGCCGATATGATTGAGTTGATGTCAAAGGAAATTGCCCAGTACAACCGCAAGGTCTCCCTCGGAGAGGATATCAACGAGGAATTCCTCCTCGACATCAATCAGTTGCAGGAGAACACGATGCTCGTCAGGGAGAACATCGTGGACAAGCAGAGGGTCATCTCCAGTCTTCTGAAGACGGAACAGTTCCCGTCTGAACTCCACGGCAAGCTGAATGTGATGCTGAAGGACATCTCCTCCCTGATCAACCACACGAATTTCAGTTTCGAGAGGCTGGAGTATCTCCAGAACACAGTGATAGGTATCATCAACCTCGACCAGAACAAGATTATGAAGGTCTTCACCCTAGTTTCCCTTCTGCTGATGCCTCCAACCCTCATTGCGAGCTTCTACGGAATGAATGTCGCCCTGCCGATGACGGGTACGTTCTGGGACTGGATTATCATCCTGGTCCTGATGGTGGTCTCATTCCTGGTCATCCTCTTTGTCTTCAGTTC
>CAMEBJ010000234.1 GCA_945912085.1 uncultured Bacteroidales bacterium
CGGAATGTGTTTCATCGTGTCGGTCCCCAGCCCTCCTGAATACTTTGAACCATAGTCCGATGCCTGACCGAGGTCGAACCAGATCCCACGGTAGCCGTCAACCGTTTTGTTGAAGGTCTCAGGAACCTTGTAGGAATCATTGACATAGCGTTTCCCCCGTCCCCGGAACAGGTCTGCGCATTTGCTGTTGGGGCAGAAAACCGGACGCAATGTCAATTCTCCGCTTACATCGTACAGGAGCGTGTCTGCTGCGGTTGTGACTACGGTCTCTTCCCAGCCGGATTTTCTGATCACGATTTCGTCGTAAAGGTAGCCTTCCGGAAAGTCCTGAGGGGATTCGAAAGACAGGTAAGCAAGGTGTCCTTTAAACTTAACCGAGACTTTCCTGACCTCTGCCGGAATCGAGGCTTCATATTTCTCACCGTAAACGGAGACTTCGGCTGATTGCCCGTCATCCAGGATAATTCCGTCCTTGTCAATGAAAAAGATCCGGGCAGTGTACACTCCTTCTTTGATGGAGGAAAAGTTTCTTCTTCCTTCGGAACCCTGTAACGGAATATCCAACATTTCGCCTTCCGTTCCCAGGTCAAGCCGCAGGATTTTCAATGAGGCAGGCACTCCGGACCATTCGCAGAGAATTCTTTCCCTGCCTCCGTACACTTCTACAGTGACATCCGAAAGGTCGGCCAGTTCTTCCGGAGTGCTGATCCCGCTCCGGCAACTGTTTGCCAGGCATATGAGAAGTGCCAGGCTCATTGCTTTGATTGTCAATGATTTGAAAAACATCATTCTGCCCTTGTCAATGAAATGGAATTGATCTTCCCGCTTTCGTCCGGGAATGGAACGAATCTGACTGCCGAACCGGATTGAGGGGATGTGAGATTGGACCCGCCAATGGATTTTGTGCCGTTGCATCTGACACGCAGGCTCAGGAATCCCTGTTCCGTCATCCCTGAGCTGACGGTGAAGATGTTTTCGATTGCCACGGGAACCCCAGTTTTCGCGATTTTCAATTCAAGGTCGGAAAGCCAGTGCCCGTTTTCAAGATGTTCAAGCACCCAGTCGGCCGGTACACTTGACACGTTGCTCTGGATTGCGGCCCTCAAATGCAGACGTTCTCCTTCGGAAACGTCTTCCCCAGGTATTTCAAAGAGCATGTAATCTCCACTCCAGGTCGGTTTAACTGCCAGATGACCCGCAAGGTCCGAACTGATGATATATGTCCTTGCTTCGGAACTTTCTCCACTGACATGCCAGGATGCCTTTGCCTGTGAGCCTTCAGGACTGTCTGCCGGAAGAATTCCCATTGAGGTCCAGCAATTCCCATGAGAAGAATTCCAGGATGAAAGGAAATCATTGTCACCGACTGTCCAGGAGGCGACTGTGCTTTGCTTTGCCTTGAAAGCCTGTGAGACAGGTATGACCTTTCTTTCCTGACCGGAGATTATGACGAGTTCTCCAGTCAACTCACTCCCCGTCTGATTCTCTCCTGTGGTCAGGGTCAGAGTCTGCGTGGAAAGTGCCTCTCCGCTTTCCTTGCTGACAGTCAGCCATTCCGGATGTGAAATAACCCATTCTTTGTCGCAGAACAAGACCAATTTGTCCATCCCGCCGGCAGACTGGAAAATGCCATCTCCGGACTGAAGGGATGAGCTGATGCCACCGGTGTATCCCGCGGGCAATTGAATGACAGGTATGGTGACTCTGTCAGAAGGGGACTGGATTGTAATCGAGCCTTTCCTCTCGGTTTCCCTGCTGTTTTGGAAGGCAGTCAGGTAGAGCCTCCTGGAATCACCGGTTGCGGTGGGATGGCAGGACATCGGAGTAGCCACCATCCAGGAATATGATAGTGACACTTCCCAGTCACTGTCGCAATGAATGTCGAAGACAAGGGCGGAGTGAGGGTCTGCTGCGAGGATTATTGTCCGGGGCTCGTCTTCAATGGTTATTGTTCCGTCTTTCTCATTCCTTACCGTGCAGGAAAGAGAAAGGGACGCAACTGTCAGAGCTACCGCAAGTTTTCTTGGCGGGGCCATAGCCGGGATGATTTGCAACAGTGAAGCCATTTTTTGAAGATTCCTAAGGTAAAGAAGCCGACCCGAAAGGGCCGGCTTCTAAGCATTTAGGAGTATGAAAAATCCTGTTAGAGCTTTGGACCAGCCTCTACGAGAGCCTTTCCGAGGTCGTTGCCTGTGAACTTGTTGAAGTTCTTGATGAAACGGCCTGCGAGGTCTTTGGCTTTCTCTTCCCACTGGCAAGCGCAAGAGTATGTGTCGCGTGGGTCGAGGATGTTGGTGTCAACGCCAGGAAGCTCGGTAGGAACCTCGAAGTCGAAGTAAGGAATCTTCTTGGTAGGAGCCTTCTCGATTGAACCGTCAAGGATTGCGTCGATGATACCGCGGGTGTCGCGGATTGAAATCCTCTTGCCGGTTCCGTTCCATCCTGTGTTCACCAGGTAAGCCTTTGCACCTGTTGCCTGCATTCTCTTCACGAGTTCCTCACCGTACTTGGTTGGGTGGAGTGAAAGGAAGGCTGCACCGAAGCAAGCTGAGAAAGTCGGAGTAGGCTCGGTGATACCGCGCTCTGTTCCTGCAAGTTTTGCAGTGAATCCTGAGAGGAAGTAGTACTGAGTCTGCTCAGGAGTGAGGATTGACACCGGAGGAAGAACTCCGAATGCGTCTGCTGAAAGGAAAATCACCTGTTTTGCGTGAGGACCCTTTGACACCGGCTTAACGATGTTGTTGATGTGGTAAATCGGGTAAGACACGCGGGTGTTCTCAGTCACGCTCTTGTCAGCGAAGTCAATCTTGCCATCCTCGGCAACGGTTACATTCTCGAGAAGGGCGTCTTTCTTGATTGCATTGTAGATGTCCGGCTCGCTCTCCTTGTCGAGGTTGATGACCTTTGCATAGCATCCGCCTTCGTAGTTGAACACTC
>CAMEBJ010000235.1 GCA_945912085.1 uncultured Bacteroidales bacterium
CCCTGAAGCAGGATGAAGGCATTGAAAGGAGAAAGTGTGGCACCTGTGTCCCTGAGGATGACCGCGCGGATTCTGGTGACGAATGCCGCAGCTCCTGCAACGTCGGCAAACACTGCTCCGTGATAGCTCGGGTCAGGACGGGCGATTGTCGGATATTTGTCCGGGTCTGCCTTCCAGTTGAATTTTCCGCTATCAACAATCACTCCTCCAAGGCTGGTGCCGTGTCCGCCGATGAATTTCGTTGCGGAATGCACCACTATATCGGCTCCGTGTTCAATCGGACGGATGAGGTAAGGCGTGCCGAACGTGTTGTCCACGATGAAGACGATGTTGTGCCTGTGGGCAATCTCTGCAATGGCATCCAGATTGGTGACATCCGAATTCGGGTTTCCGAAAGTTTCGGCATATATAACCTTTGTCCGGGGTCTGATTGCAGCCTCAAGTGCCTGCAAATCATTTACATTCAGGATGGTGTTCTCAATTCCCCTTGCAGCGAGGGTGTGGGTGATCAGATTGAAAGACCCTCCGTAGAGATTGTCCGCGGCAATGACGTGGTCGCCGGGAAGGAGAACGTTCTCAAGGGAATAGGTGATTGCAGCGGCACCTGAAGCCACAGCAAGGGCAGCCACTCCGCCTTCCAGAGCTGCCATTCTCTGCTCAAGGACGTCTTCCGTAGGATTGGTCAGACGACCGTAGATGTTGCCTGCATCCCTCAGGCCGAACCTGTCGGCTGCGTGCTGGGAATTGCGGAAGACGTATGATGTAGTCTGATAGATAGGTACTGCGCGGGCTCCGGTTGCGGGGTCTGGATTCTCCTGTCCGACGTGGAGCTGGAGGGTCTCAAAATGGTAGGTTTTCGGTTTCATATTTCTGGATTTTTAGTTTTTCCTATTTACCGGTTTCGTTCGGAATCAACTTTGATTTCCGAGTACAAAGTTAAGATTGGTAGATTTTTCATCCAAGAATATTAAATATTTTGGAAATTATTTCCGAAATATTGAATATTCATAGAATAAATATTTATATTCGCAGGTTAAATATACCTTTCATCAGAAAAAATTTCCGGCGACGATGGAAACACTTGACAAGACCGACCTTGAGATTCTGCGGATTCTGCAGCAGAACGCAAGACTGACTACCAAAGAACTGGCTGCGATGGTTCATCTTTCGACCACACCCGTGTTCGAGAGGATGAAAAGACTCGAGAAAGAAGGATATATAAAAAAATATGTTGCAGTGCTGGACGCGAACAAGCTCAACCGGGGTTTCGTGGTCTTCTGCTGCGTGAAACTTGCAAGGTTGAACCGGGACATTGCGGCGAATTTCTGCAGGGTCATCCTTGACATTCCGGAGGTCACCGAATGCCACAACATCTCGGGAGAATTTGATTACCTGCTGAAAATCAATGCTCCGGATATGAAATACTACCAGGAATTTCTTCTGAACGTACTCGGTACGATTGACAGTCTGGGGTCAATTACGAGTATGTTCGTGATGGACGAAATCAAACGGAACTACGGACTGACCTTCTGAGACGGATTCAACCGCCAGGAAAGGCGGCGGAGGCATTTGCTTTTCGAGCGGACAATTTCTATATTTGCGGGGCGAAACCATTCTTTCAACCTCTATGGACGACACGACCGACACGCAATTTATGGAAGACAAACCTGATTCCAGGATTGGCATCAAGACCGCCATTGTCATTCTGAACTGGAACGGGAAAAGCTACCTTGAGAAATTCCTTCCGGCCCTTCTGCATTCCGTTGATCTCAGAAACTCCACGGCTGCCCCCCACGAAGGGCGCAGTGAGGTCATCATTGCCGACAATGCCTCCACGGACGGTTCCGTGGAAATGCTCAGGGAGAGATTCCCGAATCTGAGGCTCATACTTCTGGACCGGAACTACGGATTCACGGGAGGTTACAACAGGGCTCTCTCCCGGATTGACGCCCAGTACTACCTGCTGCTGAATTCCGACGTGGAGGTGTCCGACGGATGGCTGGAACCGCTTGAGGAATGGCTGGATGCGCACCATCTCTGCGGGGCCTGCGCCCCCAAACTCCTTTCCTGGAATGACAGGGAAATGTTCGAGTATGCCGGTGCTGCCGGAGGACTTCTCGACAGGTTCGGCTATCCTTTCTGCCGGGGTCGCGTGATGGGGATGACAGAGAAGGATTACGGTCAGTACGATGAACCGGAGAATGTGCTCTGGGTCAGCGGTGCGTGCCTGATGACAAGGTCTGAACTCTTCCACAGGGTCGGCGGTTTCGACGAAAGGTTCTTTGCACACCAGGAGGAAATCGACCTTTGCTGGAGAATCCAGCTGGAAGGTTACTTCGTGACAGTCATCCCGGAATCTGAAGTTTATCACGTCGGAGGCGGTACCCTCCCGAACGATTCTCCGTGGAAACTGGAGCTCAACTACCGTAACAACCTTCTGATGCTGGAGAACAACCTGGCAAAGACCTTCGCCCTTGACTACTTCAATGAAAACTACATCGAACCGGAAGGAGCACAACTCGAAGGTGACGTTCCCGAAGATGAAATAATGGCGACAAAAGCAGCCTCCCACGGTCTCAGAAAGGCTTCTTCAGTGATTTTCAAGCGCAAATGCCTTGACGGACTCTCCGCCCTTGTCTACCTGTTCTCCCTCAAGACGGAAAAGTTCAGGGCAGTTCTCAAAGCACACCGTTCCTTCAGGAAACTCGTCAGGCGTCCTTCAAGGGAGGAAATCAAGAACTACCTCCTCGAGAAGGGAAAGATCTCCGGAGTAAACGGATTCTTCGGGAAATGGATTGTCCGTATGGCTCTGGTTCACGGAGAAAGGGTTTTCCGCCGCCTGCGTCAGGAGGACATCTGACCGGGCAGCCCTGTCCTAAAGTTTCTCTATC
>CAMEBJ010000236.1 GCA_945912085.1 uncultured Bacteroidales bacterium
AAATCCTTGATATACGGGATATTACGACCCGTGGTACTTCGTCCAGTAGTACCGTGACCCGTGGTACCGTGACCAGTGGTATCACAGGCATCACCACATACATTACCCGGTTCACCATCCGTCACATCATCCTTCACATCATCCGGTTTCCACTTCAAGGGATGTGGTTTACGGTCACAGAAGCAGCACGGGGATGAGCGCATCCAGCGGAACCGCCTCAACCTCAGCGAGGAACACCGGAATGAGCCGCACGACATCCGGACAGCTGACCCGTACAAACACCGGCAGGCCTTCTTCTTCCGCCGGCACAAAGTCTGAGGGAGGAAAGCTCACCACCGTCAGCAGAGGACAGACGGGAGTGACCAGGACATCCTCCGGAGTGACAGTCACACGCACTTCCGGAGCATCATCAACCAGGAGCAACACGGGATCAGTGGCAAGTTCATCAGCAACCAGGAGCAGTGCTTCAGGCTCATCCGCTACCAGGAGCAGCGGTTCACAGAACTACCGCAGGCCTTCTGACAACTCGGCCGGCAGGACCTCGTCAGGTTCATCCACCGTCTCAAGAAGCGGCTACAGTTCTTCCGGAGCGACAAGAAGCGGCTACAACTCCTCAAGTACTTCAAGAAACAGTTACAACTCCTCAAGTACTTCAAGGAGCGGCTACAACTCCTCAAATTCCTACAACAGAAGTTCTTCCTACAGTTCAGGCAGTTCTTCATCCTCTTCGAGGGGCGGCAGCTACGGCGGAGGTTCATCCTCATCACACTCTTCCGGCGGCGGATTCACCGGCGGAAGCACCAGACACAGATAGTTAATATTCAAGAATCTACATCAATGAAAAAGATATTCATCACAGTTCTGCTGGCAGGGACGGCAATCGGAGCAGGAGCGCAGTCAATGTATGATGCTCTGAATTTCAGCGAGAACAGATACTACGGCACCGCCCGCACTCTGGCAATGGGGAATGCATTCACGGCCCTGGGAGGGGATCCGGGTTCAATCGGGATCAACCCTGCAGGTTCAGCCGTTGCCAGATATTCACAGGTTACAATCACCCCGGGACTGTCAGTTGCAGTCAACACATCCCAGGGAACATACAGCGGCGAATACGGTTTCGGAACGGCAATGTTAAACACCACTTCAAGATTCTCCCTCCCGAATGTCGGCGTGACACTGAATTTCGACACCCATAGGGAGAGAGGCGTGAAAAACGTTTCAATCGGCTTTGTCAAGAATTCCACCAATCTTTACAACAACGGAATCTTTGCAAAGGGGCTGAACCAACACTCCTCCTACTCCGGGTGGCTAGCAAGTGCCAGCACCGGCATTGCCCCGTCCCTTTTTGAATCCTCAAAGGCATACGAAAACGGGGATCTCGGCTGGAATCTCATCCTGGGTTACCTCGGAGGTGCCACTGCCCATCTTGACGCTTTGGGTGACGACCACATTTACGCAGGTGCGACTGACAATGTTTTCTATGAATATGACGATCAGGGGAAACTTGTCAACACACGCATTTCCATGGGAGGTCCCATTAACCAGTCATACGGCATTTCCACAAAGGGATACCGCGACGACTACCTCATCAATCTGGGAATGAACATCTCCGACTATGTTTTCGTCGGGGTGAACCTTGGGATTACATCCCTCAATTACAAGAGCGAGCATACACTTTCAGAAGCCTCTGAAGAGAACGACCTCTTTCAGACCGGATTCAACTCATTGAAATACAACAGTTCATATCGTGCAAGCGGAACCGGAGTGTATGGAAAGTTCGGAGTTATTGTCACCCCGGTCGGAGGGCTAAGGATAGGAGCTGCCATCCAGACCCCTACTTCGACCGTCATCAAGGAAACCTGGGGCGCAAACCTGTCAACGAAGTTCAAGGACAGCAGCTACAATTCCTCCGCCAACACTCCCGAAGGAGAGTATTCCTACCGGCTTCTCTCGCCTTTCAGGTTCAATCTCGGAGTTGCCTACACATTCGGCAGCAGGGCCATCCTGAGCGCAGACTATGAGTTCTGCGACTACAGCAGGATGTTCTTCAAGGAGAGGAACACATTCGACAACAGCACCTTCAGCGATGTGAACAGCGACATCAGAGGATATATGGGAGCAGGACATCTTTTCAGGCTCGGAGCAGAATTCAAGCCGGCCGACCAGTTTTCGGTAAGGGCTGGCTACGAGTTGATGTCATCACCTGAGAAATTTGAAAGTGAGACCGGGATGAAGTATTCCAAAGCATGCGAACACGCTGTTGCCCTTGGATTTGGCTACAGCAGCAAGGGGTCTTTCTACATCGACGCGGCGGTTCAGGCCAGGATGGAACCTGACAAATATGTGATGCCGTACGAGAACTATCTCTCTGACGCATTCTCACCTGAGATTCTCTGCAAGAAAGTTCTTTTCAACGCTGCCGTCACTTTCGGCTTCCGTTTTTAACGAACCAGGTAGGAAACAGCATCCGGCCCTTCATTAAATAGAAGGTCCATAATGGAAAGATTGGGAATGAAACCGTGTTTCCCGGCAAAGACCTGGAAATACGGTTTTTCCATTCCAAGCCTCGCCAGGATGTCATCAGGACGTTTGGGATGTATGACCTGACGCAGGTCAACGGCATCGAGAGAAGAATTGAAAGGCAAGCCCTTCCAAACACCTTCAGCAACAATTTCTTCGCTTCTGCAATAATCCTCCGTCAGCAAGAATTCCACGGGAATCCCTATTTTCCTCACAAAAAACTGAATTAGGGAAATATTGAGTTCCCAAAGGGTTTCCGGATGGCTGTCAAGGATGGCAAAGAGCTCATCCTGATAGTATTCAAAGAAAGCAGATGTCCTGTAGGCCGAGACGATTGCCATCTTGTGCTGTCTTACCCAGGGGGT
>CAMEBJ010000237.1 GCA_945912085.1 uncultured Bacteroidales bacterium
CGTAGAATTTTGAGATTTCAATCTGCTCGCGGTTCTCGAAAACCTCCTCCATAGTGTCGCGGTCATTCTTGAAATCCTCGAGTTTCTTCGTGAGTTCCTTCTTCTCTGCAAGGGAAATCTGGTTTGCCCTTTTCGAAAGAATCACCACTGTCTCGTAGATATTGCCGGTCGGGGCTGCAAGATTGCAAAGGTCCCTTGTCTGAGTGTTTACAGGTACTTTTTTAACTTTATCCATATTTTTAAATATTTTCTTCTATTTAATTATACCCCTGCGGATGGACGGAGTTTCATTTATTTTTCTCCTTTTCCGCATTTTTTGCCTCTTTCTTCAAAGCTTTCTCCAGAGCCTTGCGCTCCCTGGCGTACTCCTTCTCCTTCATAGTCGCCTCGGCTTCATTGACAGAACCCTTCCCGAGCTCTTTCTGGGCCCTTCTGTAGAGAGCATCCAATTCCTTCCTGTACTTGGAATCAGGAATCTCCCCGATGAAATTCAAATAGTCGTCAACAAACACCAGATACCTCTCCTTCTGCTTGCGAAGGACGCTGAGTTTCGCGTACTTGTAGGATGACATCGCGGTGTAGTAGAGGATGTCCTCACGGAACATATTGTCCGCATTTGCCTTGAGCACATTCCTGAAAGCCACCCTTGAAGCAAGGTAATCCTCCATGTGGTAGTAGAGCCGGGCTGCTTCAAAAGCCTTGGTGTCCAGCCTCTGCTGGAGGTCGTCAAGCATATCGAAGCAGACCTTGACGTGGGAGGAATTAGGGAACTCGGACACATACTGCGTGATGGCATCCATAGCCCTGTAGGTCGGACTCTGGTCCAGTTCATATCTCAATGTGGAACGGTACAGGCAGTCAATCCTCAGAAACCTCGCCTCAGGAGCGAAAGGGCTCCTCGGATAGTGTTCCACAAACCTGTCGAAATTCGCCTCTGCCGTGAGATAGTCCTTCTGGCGGTAATTGCTCAGTCCCCAGTAGTATTGGACCGTGTCATCCCGCTCGGTTCCGGATGTAAGGACCGAAAGGGACTCGAAAAGCGCGGCAGCCTTATTGTACTTGCGGGTGTTGAAATAGTCAAAGGCAGCTTCGTACTTCGCATCGGAGTCCGTGCTGTTCAGAAGCACCTCATACTGTGACTTGCAACCTGCCAGAAGCAGAAGAGCCGCCATTGCAGCCAGGACTGATTTTGTGTGTTTCATAAATCAAAATGTGTTTCAAATTTGCTCTCACCCCCTGAGAGGAGTCTGAAGGCTCAGGAATCTCTCCGCATCCATTGCCGCCCGGCAGCCCGAACCGGCAGCCGCAACAGCCTGCCTGTAGGACGGGTCCTGCACATCCCCGGCAGCGAAAACTCCCTCGACGTTCGTCCTGGAGGATTTTCCCTCGGTGATGATGTAGCCCTGTGAATCGACATTCACCCAGGCATTGAAAAGTTCGGAATTCGGATGATGTCCGATGGCAAGGAAAAAGCCGTCCACCGCCACATCAAAAATCTCACCATTCTTTCTTTCAATGCGCACTCCCTTCACACCGGTCATCATATCTCCGAGCACTTCCTTTGTCGAGCAATTCCACAGCACCTCGACATTCGGCAGGGAAAGAACTCTCTCCTGCATTGCGGAAGAAGCCCTGAAGACATCCCTGCGGACAATCATATACACTTTGCGGCACAGTCCGGCAAGATAGGAGGCTTCCTCGCAGGCAGTGTCACCTCCACCGACAACCGCCACATCCTTTCCCCTGTAGAAAAAGCCGTCACAGGTCGCGCACGCAGAGACACCCATACCCTTGAATTTCTCCTCTGAAGGCAGTCCGAGGTACTTTGCAGTGGCCCCTGTGGCGATGATGAGGGTTTCTGCGGAAATCTCCTTTTCCCCGTCCACCGTGATCCGGAACGGTCTTGAGGAGAGATCGGCAGCGGTCACCATCCCGCTCCTGAGGTCTGCGCCCACCCGGACAGCCTGGGCACGCATCGAATCCATCAGGGTCTGGCCTGACACCCCATTCTCGAAACCCGGGAAATTCTCGACGTCAGTGGTCGTGGTCAACTGGCCTCCCGGCTGCATACCTTCGTAAAGAACCGGTGAGAGAGACGCCCTCGCAGTGTAGATTGCAGCTGTGTAACCCGCAGGTCCACCACCTATTATGAGACATTTTACAGATTCCATATACTTGATTTTTACGAGGTTGATTCCACTTTAGCAATTCTTGGTGTAGAGATATCTGCCGAACTTGTTCATCGCCCAGGCGAGCAGCCAGTCCGGAAGGATGACTACAAACGGGAAGAAAATCTTGTTGACAAATCCCGGCATCGTGCCCTTGCGCCTGCGGAACATCGCCTTGAGCGCCTTGTCCGTGGCCTTGTCCGCGTCAATCATCACCTGAAGATTCCTCGCGAGTTTCCTGAGGTTCGGTTTCAGAGGCACCAGAGGGGTGTCAACCGCGCCGAAATAGGCATTGGTCACGCTCACACCGGTTCCCCTGCACTCGATTCTGAGAGAACGGGAGAATCCCTTGACGAATCTCTTGGTGTTTCCGTACATTCCGATTGCAGGCCATTCCATCCAGGCCGCCAGAGAAGAAATGTTCAGGACATAGCCCCTTCCCCTTTCAATCATACCGGGAACGAACTCACGGCAAAGCATCAGAGGGGTGTAGCAATGAAGCATCATTATGAGTGACAGGAACTTGGGAGAAGTCTCACAAGTCTTTTTGCAGAACATTATCCCGGCATTGTTGATGAGTACATCCACGACTTTCCCCTGCGCTGCGGCGGAGACCTTCGCAGCGGCATCCTGAGCCGAGAGGTCCTGGGCAACCGTCACCAGGTCAAAGGCCGGAGTCCACTCTTT
>CAMEBJ010000238.1 GCA_945912085.1 uncultured Bacteroidales bacterium
CGACCCCTACGTCCCGAACGTAGTGCGCTACCAACTGCGCTACATCCCGATTTTCTTGATAATTTTGACGATGGCTTCGTCATCCTCCTCATATTTTTCCTCACAGCCTACAGGCTGCTGCGGAAAATATTTCGTCGTCTTCCTCGCCCTCGCCAAAATTCTCTGCGAAAATTATCTCGCCAAAATTCTCTGCGAAAATTATTCTATCCCCCTATGAAAAGGAGTTGTCTTGACGACAACTCCAATTGGCTATAGAAACCCTTTCTCGGGGAAACTTCCTTATGAAAGTTTGTTAATGTAAACTGCAATTCCGCTCTTGAGGTTAGCAGCTTTGTTCTTGTGGATTACACCAATCTTGGCGAGCTTGTCAATCATCGCATATACCTTTGGAGCATTTGCCTCGGCAGCTGCCTTGTCTGATGTGTTCCTCAACGCCCTGATGGCGTTCCTTGTTGTTTTCGCATAATACCTGTTATGCAATCTGCGCCTTTCGCTCTGGCGATTGCGCTTGTCTGCTGATGCGTGGTTTGCCATTGTTTTTATTTTTATATTTTCGGTAGTGGGTAGGGGAATCGAACCCCTATTGCAAGAATGAAAATCTTGAGTACTAACCGTTATACGAACCCACCAAGATTACCTTTCACCCCTCAGAAATTCAAAGGGAGTGCAAAGGTATGCAATATTTTTATATTGACAAAATATTTTTTCTCTTTTCACTGCTTTTCATCCAACATTTTCACTCCTTGACGGCGTCTTTCCACTCAAAGGAATAGAGTATTGCCTCCACTTGTCTCAAATAATGCCGTTTGTCGTATTTCGGGGCATAGACGAAACCTTCGAGGGTTATTATATACTGACCGTCAGGACTGTAGAAAGAGTGAGAGACGAAAGGACCTCCCATAAAATCGTTGTGGACTTCCCAATATCCCCTTACCTCGGCGAAATCACGCCCACGGTAACGGATGTACTCCAATCCCGGCATAGTTATGTCGCTGGTGGTCATGTAGGTATTCTCGAACATACCGGGCACGTTCTCCTTCATCACTTCATTCCTCCTGGCAACGATGCTCTCCACGCTCAGGTCATCCTGCCCTGTGACAGGACACCTGTAAACGAATATGCCCTGATTGGTGTAGGTGGTCTGGTAGGCAATCCAGATGAAGTCCTCTGTGCGTTTCTTGAGCACATATCCTGTCGGGAAATGCGGAGAACCGCCTGCAAGTTCGCTGACTATGGGAGCCAGGGACCTTTCCTCGTATTTCTTTGCATTCTCGATGATTCTGTCCCTCTCCGCCTGTTCAAGGGTGTGCAGGATCTTCCCTCTGTTCTCCCGGATGAGTTCGGTGGCACTGTCGGCATCAATGGCATTCACTGCAATCACACATTGTGGCTGTGCCCAGACATCATTGCGGACAACTACACCCGGCTCAGTCACTTCATTGCTGATGTTCACCAGAAGAATGTTACGGTGTATCTGGAAGATATTGGTGAATGTGGACGGAGTTATGTTCACCAGAGTGTAAAGCGGCTCTTTCTGCGGGAGGAACGGACAGTCACCTGCAAGGAGTTCCCTCAATTCTATTCCGACACTGCCTTCCCATTCTCCCTTGCCGACCACGACAATCACCTCACCGGCTTTTCCGCTGATGGTCGGAAGAAGAGCTTTCTTGCGAGATGAGCCGCATCCGGAAAGAATGCCCAGGAGCGTAACGGCAGCAGCCGCAATGATCAGTATTTTTTTCATACGTAAATATTTATTTAATTAATGGAACAGTCTGGATATGTCGTTGCCGAAGGCGAGCAGCATAAGCGCAAAAAGCAGAAACATACCGACAATCTGGGCTGCGATGAGGAATTTCTCACCCGGCTTGCGACGTGTGAATATTTCGTAAATCAAAAAGACTATGTGGCCGCCGTCGAGGGCAGGGATTGGAAGGAGGTTCATTACTCCGAGCATTATCGAGAGCAGGGCAAGGATGTTGATGAAAGAGAACCAGTCCCATTTCGACGGGAAGATCTGTCCCATCGTGATGAAGCTGCCCACCGACTTGTAGGCTTCGGTGCTCGGTGTGAAGACCAGCCTGAGATCCTGGACATAACCTCCTATTGTCGTGAATGTCAGTTTAAAACCAGCAGGAATTGCCTCGGCAAGTGAATATTCCTTCGTGGTGACGGCAGGAGGGACGGTGAAGACTCCGAGCCTTCCGAGAGTGTCAACTTTCAGGGTCATCCCGAGGGTGTCGGAGCCGCGGTTTACGAGGGTGTTGACCGTTCCGCCGGCAAATTCGGGGAGGATTTTGCGGGAATCCTGAACAAACTCAACCGGGGTTCCGTTCAGGGAGATGAACCTGTCACCCCTGAGCAGGGCCGAGCCGTAGTTCACCGAGGTCGGCGGGATGGAATCCACAACGAAAGGAACGGCAAGGGAGAACATCCCCGGGGAATTCAGGATGTCCCCGATGCGGCTGTGGTCAATGTAGATGTCCAGGGTGTCGCTGCCCCTGAGGACGCTTACCTTCCGGACATCCCTGCGGGCTATGTCGGCCTGAATCATTCCGAAATTCTCAGGCTCATAGTCGTCCAGTCGCAGGATGCGGTCACCGCTGCGGAATCCCATGTCGTAGGAAAGTTCATTGACATAGATTCTGCTGTCCCTGTTGCTGAGATAACCCTCCCCCCAGACTGCGAGGATGGAGATGTAGAGAACAATGGCGAGGATGAAATTGAAAAGGACTCCGCCGCTCATCACCAGCAGCCTCTGCCAGGCAGGATGGGTTCTGAACTCCCAAGGCTCAGGTTCCTTCCTGAGT
>CAMEBJ010000239.1 GCA_945912085.1 uncultured Bacteroidales bacterium
CGTCAAAACCGATGAGGGCAATATCTTCGGGAATGCGCAGGCCGATGCGCCGGATGGAATTGCTCACGTGAAGGGCAAGATAGCCTCTCGGAACGATGAAGGCATCCGCTCCCCTTTCGTAGGCTGCCCTGACAGATGCATCAAGTTCATCCCTGTCGGATTCATCAAGATAGGTTATCCTGGAGAGCGAGCCCATCCCCCTTCTTTCCATCTCATTCAGATAGGCCTGCTCACGGGTGCGGAGTGTTGAAATCTTCACCACATTGGAGATTACCTCTATGTGCCTGCATCCATTCTCCAGGAGGTGATCCATAGCCATCGATATGGCCTTTTCGTTGTTGAGTATTACCCTACCCACCGTTTCAAGACCGTTAAGGTCACGGTTCATCAGGACCACGCTCATTCCCAGCGAGATGGCTCTTTCTATCTCGGGTTCGGAATCGTCGCACGGACTGATGAGTATTCCCTTGACTCCATCGGAGTAGAAAGTTTCAATCAGACTTCCGATTTTCTCGGGTTTGTCGTCGGAACTGCCGAAGAGGACGGTGTAGCCGTTGCTGTAGGCTATGTTCTCGATGTGACGGGAAATTTCAGAGAAATAATGGTTGGAGATGTCCGGGGTGATGACCCCTATTGTGTTCTTGTGCCCGATTCTCAAGGTGGATGCAGCCTTGTTCGGTGTGTAGTTGAGGCGTTTGACCACCTCAAGTATGTGATCAGCAGTGTTCTTGTTCACGCCTTCCCTGCCGTTGAGGACCATAGAAACAAGTCCGACCGAAACGCCGGCTTCCTTTGCTATGTCTTTTATGGTCAATCTTTTCATACTTGCCTGCAGGCACGTTAACAAAATATTTACAAAAATAATATAAAATTTTTCAATAATATGTTTGAAACGATTCAAAATTTATTTTAACTTTGCATTTGAAACGATTCAAATAACCAATAAGATGTTAAATTCGATTCATATTTCTAAAGACATCCAGGTTGTCGGCGAGTACGACGTGATTGTCTGCGGCGGCGGCCCGGCAGGTTTCATTGCCGCGATTGCAGCAGCAAGACAAGGGGCAAAGACCGCCCTGGTTGAGCGTTACGGGTTTCTCGGGGGAATGGCGACAATCGGATTCGTCAACCCTCTCAGCGTCTTTACCTACAACGGGGAGAAAGTGGTCGGTGGAATCGCCTGGGAATTCATTGAAAGACTTCAGCAGATGGGAGGAGGCCTGATTGAGCATCCCCTCGGAAACGTAGCATTCGAACCGGAACATTACAAGCTGATGTGCCAGAGGATGGTCCTTGAGGCAGGGGTAGATCTTTACATGCACTCATACCTCAGCGGATGCATCACCGAAGACGAGAAGAGGGCGGAAGATGGAAAAATCAGCGACGATCTGACATCCGACAGGACAAGCGACCGGTCAGGAACAAGAAGAAAGGTCATCCGTCAGATAATAATCGAGAACAAGAACGGTACCGAAGCCCTTTCTGCAAAAATGTTCATAGACTGCACGGGAGATGCTGACCTTGCGGCCATGGCAGGAGTGGAGATGCAACCGGACGAGGGAAGGCCTCTGCAGCCGCTTTCATCTTACTTCATTCTCGGAGGGGTCAACCTGGACACACCGATGATGCAGGAGGCAATCCACCACAACAGGCAGGGAGTAAACTGCCACTGCCTTGCAGTCAGGGAAAAACTGCTGGCACTCAGGGACAGGCTTGACATTCCTGAATTCGGAGGACCGTGGTTCTGCACTACCCTTCAGCCGGGTGTCGTGACGGTCAATATGTCCAGAACATCGGCCAACGCCTGTGACAACCGGGAATACACCAAGGCAGAATGCCGTCTGAGGGAGGACTCCTTCAGGATGGCACGGATTCTCAAGGAAAATGTGGAGGAGTTCAAGGACAGTTATCTCATTAACCTTTCCATTCAGGCGGGAATCAGGGAAACCAGACGAATCAAGGGAGTCCACACAGTCACCGGGGAGGAATATCTCAATGCCGTCAGATATCCCGACAGAATTTCCCGCGGGGCTCATCCGATTGACATTCACATCGGATCCGGGGCAGAGCAGAACATTACCTTCCTCAAGACCCCTGCCTATGTTCCTTTCCGCGCACTCATCACCCCTTCCCACACCAATTTCATTGTTGCAGGAAGATGTCTGAGTGCGGACAAGACGGCATTCGCCTCACTCAGGGTCCAGGCAAGTTGCATGGATATGGGGCAGGCGGCGGGAATGGCAGCCGCGCAATGCGCTGCAGCAGAATGCCGGGTACAGGATACCGACATCAGCA
Source organism: uncultured Bacteroidales bacterium (assembly GCA_945912085.1). Lineage (GTDB taxonomy): Bacteria > Bacteroidota > Bacteroidia > Bacteroidales > UBA932 > Cryptobacteroides. The sequence goes on from CAMEBJ010000239.1 coordinate 2,296, forward strand.
GATTGCAGGAAAGGCTGCGGGCAATCGGATCAACCATATAACCATATATAACATTATATAACCATATAACATCGGATTAACCACATAATCAGTAACCAATGGGAACATTAGACTACATAGTAATCGCAATCTACTTCCTCGGGCTCATCGCAGTCAGCGTGATTATGTCACGAAAGATCAAAAGTTCCGAAGACATGTTCATTGCCGGAAGGAACTCCTCGTGGTGGCTATCCGGGGTGTCCTCCTACATGACAATCTTCTCAGCCAGCACCTTTGTGGTCTGGGGAGGTGTGGCCTACAAGTCAGGTCTTGTCGCCGTCGTGGTGGCCATCTGCCTGGGAATTGCCTCGATGATTGTCGGGAAATGGATCTCCGGCAAATGGAGGCAGTTGAGAATCAAGTCTCCGGGAGAATTCCTGACAGTCCGCTTCGGACACAAGTCAGTCAGTTTCTACACCATTTCCGGAATAGTGGCCAGAGCAGTCCACACCGCAGTGGCCCTTTACGCGGTTGCA
>CAMEBJ010000240.1 GCA_945912085.1 uncultured Bacteroidales bacterium
CGTTTTCATATCGATAACGGAACCATTCACGATATGGAAGTTTACAATCTGCCGAAAACACAAGGTAACATTTTATAATTAAAATTTGATATTATCATTTTTCTGACTACTTTTGCGCCCTTGAATCTAAGTTCAATTAAATTTTTATTGGTACTATGAAAAAGGTATTGATGACTCTTGCTGCCGTAGCCCTTCTGGCTGCTGCAACTTCTTGTTCTTGCTGCAACAACTGCAAGAAAGCCGAGGCTACTGAGAACACCGAGTGCTGCTCAGAGACCAAAGCCTGCGATGACTCAACAAAATGCTGCAAAGAGTGCTGCGACAGCACAAAAGCTTGCGCTGACTCTACTTGCTGCGGAAACTGCGAGAAAGCTGAGTAAGGATTCAGTTCCTGAAATCGCTCAGGGATTTCCCGAAAATCCGGAAGTTGAGCAAATTTGATTAGATATTGTCCTGCCAAGAACAATATCTTTTTTTTGTTTGCAGAGCTGGAGCAGTTTTTTTCATATCCCTAGAAATGACGGAAGAAGTTTCGTCTGGAAATGAATTATCAGCACAATTTTTTTACTTTTGCACTACAAACCCTGGGTTTGGAGAATTACGCCGAAAATCTAAGGTTTGCAGACAGAAAAGATTACTGCCGCACGTATGCCATTCAAAATGACAGTGCGGCGTGAAAAAAAATGTGCGTTGAAATGGCAAACAAAGTGAAGACATCCTGGTTCTGCACCAGCTGCGGGAACGAGAGTCCTAAGTGGATGGGGCGATGCCCCGCCTGCGGAGAGTGGAACACGATGGTGGAGGAGACGGTGGCGACCGGCAAAAGACAGTCCTCAGGGAGCAGGGACATCCCCGGGGGAAGTTCGCGGCCGATGAAACTTTCGGAGATTGACTCGACGAGCGAGAACAGGATTTCCCTCAACAACGGCGAGGTGGACAGGATTCTCGGAGGCGGTCTCGTGGAAGGATCTCTGGTGCTCATTGGAGGAGAGCCTGGCATCGGAAAGTCAACCCTGTCGCTACAGATTCCCCTGCATTGCGGGGGGCTCAAGACCCTGTATGTCACTGGTGAGGAGAGCGCGAAACAGGTGAAACTGAGGGCTGCACGAATCGGGGGAGACGACAGCAACTGCCTGATTTACAGCGAAACGCGAATGGAAGACATTCTGCGTCACGCCCGGGAGATTATGCCGGATTTGATGATAGTGGACTCGGTTCAGACGATGTTCTCACAGAATGTAGAGTCCTCACCGGGGTCCGTTTCACAGATCAAGGAAACGGCAGCCCTGCTCCTGAGGTTCGCCAAGGAGACCGGAGTGCCGGTGATACTCATCGGGCACATCACCAAGGAGGGCAGCATTGCCGGGCCAAAGATTCTGGAGCACATTGTTGACGTGGTGCTTCAGTTTGAGGGCGAGAACAGAGGAGCCTACCGCATCCTGCGCAGCATAAAGAACCGTTTCGGCTCAACTGCGGAACTGGCAGTCTTCGAGATGACAGGCAAGGGATTGCGCGAGGTGCCGAACCCGTCGGAAATGCTCATCCCGGCCCACGAAGAAAATCTCAGCGGAATCGCCGTCGGGGCCACCCTTGACGGGAGCCGTCCGTTACTTATTGAGGTTCAAGCACTTGTAAGCACAGCAGCCTATGGAACCCCTCAGAGATCCGCTACCGGCTTCGATGTTCGACGTCTGAATATGCTGCTTGCAGTGCTCGAGAAGAGGGCCGGTTTCAAACTCAGCGCCAAGGATGTATTCCTAAACATGGCAGGAGGCCTGAGGGTGAACGACCCCGCCTGCGACCTTGCCGTCATCTGCGCCCTGCTATCATCGAATTTCGACCTTCCGATTCCTCCGGATGTCTGCTTTGCTGCCGAGGTCGGTCTGAGCGGGGAAATCAGGCCGGTGTCACAGACGGAGCGCAGGGTCACCGAAGCGCAGAGGCTTGGTTTCAGGAAAATATTCATCTCCTCGCTCAGCGGTTGTGAAAACGTCCCGGAGGGAATCCAGGTAGTCCGTATTTCCGATGTCCCGGGTCTTTGCCGCGCGTTGTTCAAATGATTGATATGTATTTATAAATATTTAATATACAGTTAGATATATACCGTAAATATTAACTATATGGAAGAGAGAACGCCTGTCATTTCGTTCAGGGACGCAGATATTCTGAATGGCGAGACTACAGTGATATATGACCTTGATATGGAAGTTTTTCCGGGAGATTTCGTTTATATTGTCGGGAAGGTCGGAACGGGAAAGACATCGATTATCAGAACGATTATTGCCGAGAATCCGCTTCTGAAGGGAGAGGGCAAGGTTTGTGGATTTGACCTTAAAACAATAAAGGACAAGCAAATACCTTTCCTTCGAAGGAAGATGGGAGTGGTGTTCCAGGATTTCCAGCTTCTGATGGACAGAAGCGTGGAGGAGAATCTGGAGTTCGTGCTCAGGGCAACCGGGTGGAAGGATAGGGAGGCCATCGCAGAGCGAATCAAGGAGGTTCTGGATGCAGTCGGGATGGGACACAAGGCGCACAAGATGCCTCACCAGCTTTCGGGAGGTGAGCAACAGAGGATTGCGATTGCGCGTGCCCTTCTGAACAATCCTCAGGTCATACTCGCTGATGAGCCGACCGGAAATCTTGACCCGGAGACGGCGGAAGGAATTATGCAGTTGATATGCAGAATCAACCGGGAGAAAGGGACGGCCGTGGTGATGGTGACGCACAATCTGAATATCTGCGAGAGGTACAAAGGGAGAATGATGGTGTGCTCGGATGAGGGGTGCCTGGAGAGGATTGCGACTGGAG
>CAMEBJ010000241.1 GCA_945912085.1 uncultured Bacteroidales bacterium
GCTCAACGTTCCCGGCTACCTTTGCGCAAGGCAGCTCCGCATCTTTCCAACTGAAGGTGCTTCTGCCGTTGAATTGCAGGTCGGCTCCCGCAAAGTAATTGAAGTTTCCGTAGGTAATGCGCATCACGCAGCTGCAGATGTTCTCAGGAGGGCATTTGTCGCCTGCTGCGATGGATGCAGGGTTGGCCACCACAATCTCTGAGACCTCCGGGAAGGTCTTTTTCGTGGTCTCTCCGCTGCCTGTCCAGATTTCCCCGTTCACGGCTATGTTCCTGACCTCGACATTGTAATTTGAAGTCCTGGGAACAATCTGTGAAGCGGTTCCGGCCTTGAAGATTTCTGCCTTCAACCCGCTGTTGGCAACGTGCCATTTCACTCCGTTCACATAGTTTTTGATGGTGTTCTTGTTCCCGGCAAAAGATTGCATGTCAAAAGGATAGTTGTAGTCCGGATAGCCTCTGTCCATCAGTTTTCCCACCTTGAAATTGTCCAGAATCTCAGTGGCTCCGTTCAGGGTGTAGGTGTTGGAATTCGATGAGGGTACCGCTGTCACGCCTCCGATGTGGTCCTCGTGGAAATGCGTGAAGACCGCATAGTCAATGACATCGTTCCCAGTCCATTTCATACATTTCCTGATGTACTTCGAGATGATTTCCGAACCACGGGTTCCCGTCTTGGTCGGATCCCATCTGCTGCGGATTCCCGTGTTGGTGGTGTTGCTGTTCGAATTGGTTGTCACACAGGAACTTGCCGCATCAATAAGCAGCTGTGTGCCGTCCGGGAAAATCACGAAGGTGCATTCTCCCGTCGTCGTGTTGATGAAATGTATGTCCATCATTCCCTCCTTCCAGGCAGGGAGGGCCTTGCCGACCTCGATTACGGAGGATTCCTGATTGCCGGGTTGTGGCTTGATTGCCGGCGACTGAGGCTCTTCCGCCTTGCAGGCAAGCACGGACAGAGCCGTCAGAACTATTGAGAAAGTAAGATTCAGCCTTTGCATGCTATGTGTAGATTTAGAAACATCTCTCCGCCTTCAATCGTGACTGCAAGACGGATGTAATTGCCAAAATTAGGTGAAACTTTAATAATATGAAGCCCTTTCCCGGAAAAAGTTGCAGGGCTGCTTCCGTCATCGGCCCAGTGCACCCCATCCTGTGAGAGCTGCACCTGACCGACAAAAACCGGATTCCCCTCGACTTTTTCCACCATCACGAAGAAAATAGCTTCATCAGCCCAGCCGACCTCGTATGGATGGGTCTCGAAACTGCCTTTGAAATATTTCTTTACTTCAAGGTGGGCGTCGTGAAAATTTTTCATATCCTTGAGGATTTTGAAAATTGATGAATATTTTGTTTACGGAATATTTATTCCTGTGACACGAGAACTGAATCGACGTAGAGGAACACCCTGCGGTTCGTGTCGGTCTCGACCCAGAACAGCGGGTTGATGAGGTTGTCAATCCTGTGGTAGCCGTCTATGGCATCCACCTTGATTCCTCTCATATCCCAGACTCTGTCCTGGCACTGGAAATCTACATATTCCCTCAGGCTTGTGTCAATCTTCAGTCTCATATACTGCCAGTTGAGCTTGCAGTCCGTCTCGTTGTAAATCAGGGCCTGATGACCGTTTTCAAGGTCCTTGAAACCGTCGTGGTCCCCGTTCGGATACCTTCTGCCGAACCACCACGGGTCAACTCCCTTCTTGCACCAGTCCCCTTCCAGGCCGAAGGCCCAGTCCTTGTCGGTGATTCCTTCCTTTGAACTTTCGTACTGCCACTTCTGTGTCATCCTTCCGTCAACTGCGTTGAGGTATCTCATACCCACGTGATAGCGTTTCCCGCCTTCCTGAACGTCGAATCCCATCCCGAAATCCCTGATGGAACTTTCGTGAAGACCCGGCTGGGGACGGTCCCCTCCGTCAACCACATCCTGTTCGGCTGTGTAGGAGAACCAGCATTCCATCTGGAGATACCTGCAGCCCGGTCGGTAGAATGACATCCTTTTTATTGCGTGGCCAAGACAGCCTTCCGCAGGCTTCTCGACGTAGGGATTCGCAATCGGACGGGTGGAAAGTTTCATACTGAAAGTTCCGGACATCGCCCCGTGTGTGCCAGGGTAGCGGAAAGTTGCGGAACTGAGCATCACCGGAGGCCACTGGTCCTTGCAGACCAGTGTCTTCGGCACATCGAAATCAGGATACTCCGTGAAATTCGGCATCAGAGTCATCCATCCGTTCAACCCCGTGTTGAAGACATCGTAGCTGAGGATGTTCTTCAACGGGGTGAAACGGCTTCTCATCAATATTTCTTCCATAATACCAGCAGATTAATATCCAGGATTCTGTGAGAGTTTTCCGTCCATTATCTGAACGTCGTCGCTCGGGATAGGCCAGAGGTTGACCTTTGAATCGTAGTGACGCTCTCCGTGGATGACAATATACCCGGGGTATTTGTCAGGCCAACTTGAGAAATCAGGGAATCCCTCCTTGTCGAATTCCGGGGTTTCAGGCCAGAACCAGTTGCCGGCAGCCTGTGCGGCTATGTTGTTGGCGGGAGTGCGTGAAAATCCGTACATATCGTGTGCGAATGCCCTGTCAAACTGTCCCCATCTCTGAAGGTCGAACCAGCGGTGATTCTCCCAGGCAAACTCAACGCGGCGCTCCCTGCGGAGGATTCTCCTGAGCTGAGCCTGGTCGGTCGTGGTCAGGGCAGGGTAGAGGGTAGTCTGGCTGCGTTTCACTCCGTAGGCCCTTGCACGGACGTCATTCATGCAGGCGAGCACGCTCTGGTCAATTTCATTGAGTTCAATC
>CAMEBJ010000242.1 GCA_945912085.1 uncultured Bacteroidales bacterium
TATTGCTCTCGGGATGCGCCTTCTCAATTTGTTGAAAGACGGATTCACAAGACTTCTTTCCGGTTCAAACCCCTCGCAGGTGATTCCGGCGATGTCCAGCAGCAGGTGTGGAAGGTCGTCTGTCATGAAAGGCAGCCCGACGGACCGGGCAATCCGGCTGCAAAGCTCAGGATGTCTCTCCACGCATTTGTCGGAACAATAAATCAGAAAGGGAATGTCCAGCTGGCAATGGACGGATTTGGCTCCGCCCTCCTCGTAGTCGTGCGACCTTCCCAGGTGGTTCCTGAAATCGTACACCTCGTCACCGTGGTCTGAGAAGTAAATCACAACGGCGTCCTCATCTTTGAAAGTTCTGATAATTTCGTAAAGGACAAAGTCGTTGTAAAGCGTCGCATTGTCGTACTGGGCGACATATTCCTTCTGCTCATCTGACAGGTCAGTCCTTTCCGGGTAGTCTTCCGGTTTAAACCTTTCCCACTCGGACGGGTAGCGCTCGCAAGCCCTCACGTGCTGACCTGACAGATTGAAAATCACCAGGTTCCTGTCCGTCTCAATGCTATCTCTTTCCGCCCTGTATGCTTCAACCAGGTCCCCGTCAAAGGCAAATCTGACCTTGTTCTTGTGATTGAACAGCTTGTCCTGTACTGAAGGATGATTGAAGAACCCGCAGGATGCATCGTAGGTGTCCATATTCGGGTTATAGACGAACTGGTTGCTGTAGAAATTGACATTGTAGCCGGCACACTTGAATACTGCCGGGAAAAGCGGCTCTTCGTACCAGCCCGTTTCTCCGTCAAGGCTTGCAAGACTAAGGAAGTTCTTGAAAGACAGTGAGGTGGCATTCACCGAACTGATGACATCGCTGAAGACGTAAAGATTGCCGAGAGAGGCCAGCAGGGGATTGGTCTTGTGATTGTAGCCGTAAAGTGACGAGTGGTACTTGCTGTGTGATTCTCCGACGATTACAATGATGTCCGCCGGCCCGGTCCCGTCACATTGTGCAACAATCCCGTTTTGAGCATCAGAGCATTCTTTGAACTCATCTTTCTCCTGAACGAATTGAAGGACAGCATTGTAGGTGTTGAAAACGAAGGACCGCGCAATGGAATGTCCAAGTGAGTGGACCGTGTTCTCGACGACGTTGAGAGAGAAGTAACGGAACATTGAATATGTGGTGTATCCGACTGAAACACAGATGTATAGTGAAAGAAAAACCTTTACTGCCGATTTGCGGAATATTGAACAACCGGAAATCCATTTCAAAAGTCCCGGCAAAAGCAGGGAGCAAAGCGTGTAAATGCCTGTCTTGAGAAAGTTGCGGTTGAGAACGTAGGTGCTGAAAAATTCTTTTGTCTCCCGGTCCGTCGTCTCGTTGACCAGTTGAAGGATATATGCGTTGATGTGTGTCCCGAATGTGTGCAAAAGGAAATGGTCAATGGCTGTCAGCGCCCAGCAGGAGAGCAGAATCAGGGATGCGGCAACAAGACCGGCAATCCTGTTGATGCGCCCCACCCCGTAGCAGACCAGTGTCAGAAGGTAAGACAGGGTGCAGCAAAGGAACATATTGTTCCACAGTCCGTTCCAGAAAAACAGCAGAATCTGTCCGGGAGAGCATCCGAACAGCTGGGGGATGAAAAGAAGGATGGCCGCAGCTGTGAAAGTTGCCGGAAATGCCGCCACCGGCCTGAGTATGGCGGAAACGCAGAATTGTGAATATTTCGGAATATTTACCATTTGCCAACGATTTTGGAAAGATACCGGCTGTCATACACGACTTTAACAAGCCAGTAGAAAATGATGAAACATAGCAGGTGTGCCGAAACCTGGAATATTACCGACTGCAAAATGGAAAAATCCGGATTGTAGAACGGCATCATTATCCTCAGGACAAATCTCTGCTGGGGCTCGTTGATCAGGTAGATCAGCAGAGTTCCCGTTCCGAATGTCCTGAGTATGTCTGATTTGCAGACTGTCTGGAGCCATCTTGAGACCTGGAAAACCATTGCCGCCCCGAGGAGTACATTTGCAAAATGCAGGTAGAAGTTGTCAAGGGTCACTAAAATTGACTTGTCGAGTGTAGGCAGGATGCAAATGCCCCTGTAATGGAGCACAACCTGCAGCGGTACCAGAAACAACCAGGCAAGAGCAGCCGGTTTCAGGTATTTCTCCACCTTCGGCAGGCCCGTTTTCAGGACATCGCCTATGTAAAGAAAAGGCAGGAGGATGAAGGCGTGACGGTGCCACAGGTAATTTGGAAAGAAATCGAATCTGTCAAGGACCAGTCCTCCGAAGTAGAAAACGGCCACTATGGACGCTTTCTGCCAGCTCTTCAGTCCGCTGACAGCCCGGTAAATCATTTTTGCGATGAACAGCGACAGGATGAACCAGGGACCGGAGTTGCCCAGCCAGCCTCCAAGTTCAAGGAAGTGGTTGAAAGACAGCTTCCTGCAATTGAAGATGTCTGTCCCGTACTGCCCTATTAGTGTGATGATGACCGCCGGGATGAGAAGCGTCTTAACATTTTTCCAGAGGAATTTGCGGAAAGGGACTGAAAAGGTCGAGCAGAACCCGGTTATCAGAAAGAAGCATGGCATAAAGAACGAGTTGTACACAGGAACGAATTTCCACATCCCGTGCAACACCGCATCATTCACGCCGTGCAGGTTAAGTTCAATGATCATATGTCCGTACAACAGACAAAGGATGAGGATTCCCTTTGCTATGTCGATGTATTCTATCCTTCTGCCAGCCATCTCGTCAATGGAATATTTTCCTGAAAAATCTCCTGATTCTGTCCTTTCCCGTTT
>CAMEBJ010000243.1 GCA_945912085.1 uncultured Bacteroidales bacterium
TTTACGCAGTTGCAGTGGTGATGTGCGCTCTGATCAAAGTGCCTGACGGGAGCATACTTGCATCCACAGGATTGCCGGGTGATGCTGCGGCAGGCTATCTGAGTATATGGTGGGCCCTGCTGATTCTTGGAGCAATCGCCCTGTTCTACACCATAGCAGGAGGTTTCCTGGCAGTGCTGATGACCGATGTCATCCAGTTCGGGGTGCTGTTGAGCGTGGTGGTGTTTATGATTCCGCTTTCTTTCCACGCCGTGGGAGGAGTCGGGAACTTCATCGACGGGGCTTCGCAGATTCCGGGCTTCTTCTCCGGCACCTCCGAAACCTACTCCTGGGGATGGCTCGTGCTCTGGGTTTTCCTGAACGTGGCGATGATTGGAGGCGACTGGCCTTTCGTCCAGAGGTACATCAGCGTGCCGACAACAAGGGATGCAAAATGGAGCACCTACCTGATTGGAGCCCTGTACTTCCTCACCCCGCTGATCTGGTACCTCCCGACAATGGTTTACAGGGTTATGGAACCGGGTCTGGCCCTCGATGTCGACCCCGCAACTATGACCTACAATGGTGAGCACGCCTATGTGAATATGAGCAAGGCCGTGCTGATGAGCGGAATGCTCGGGATGATGCTCGCCGCAATGCTTTCAGCTACCCTGAGCAATGTTTCGGGAATATTGAACGTTTACGCAAATGTCTATACCTACGAAATCTGGGGACACCGCAAGAAGAACCGCGATGCCGACGAGAAGAAACGCATCAGGGTCGGAAGGCTCTTCACCCTTGTTTTCGGACTGGCAATCATAGGCCTGTCAATGCTGGTTCCGCTTGCCGGAGGTGCCGAGAAAGTGGTGGTGACCCTGCTGACAATGCTGATGTGTCCTCTCTACATTCCTTCCATCTGGGGTCTTTTCTCCAAGAGGCTGACAGGCAACCAGCTGATCTGGGCAATGATAATCACCTGGGTTGTCGGTATCACGGCTAAACTAACAGTCCCTGCCGAGGTGATGAGCCCAAGCCTGATCGAATCGATTTCCGGATGTGTCCTTCCTGTGGCGATTCTTTCGGTGATGGAACTCGTTTCCGCAGCAAGGCAAAAGACCGACAACGGTTTTGAGGCCGTCAGAACCTACACCGACCCGGAGGCCGACACCGAGCCTGACGCAAAGATGAAGAAAGCGACAAAGGAATATTCACTGCTGGCAGTCAACTGTTTCTGCCTCACACTCGGGGCCATAGCCCTGCTGCTTCTGGGGCTGATAATTGCCGGCGACCCGAAGACAATGGAAGTCAAGGGAATAGTCTGGGGATTCATCGCTTCGATTGCGGTCCTCATTGGTGCATATCTGCTTTACCGTTTCATTGACAAGAAAAGAATATGAGAAAGACTGCCTTGATTCTCCCGGCAATTTCCATTTCCTTGGCGGCCTCGGCCCAGATTTACGTTGAGCCGCAGACCGACGTGGAATGTACGGTGTTCCTGAGCAAAGAGCGTGGTGCAAGACCTCAGCAGGGAATGGACATCTGCGGGGACTATATCTTCTGCCTTGAAGATGGCGGCTATGCCAGAGTGTTTGATTTCAGGAAACCGGACCGGGGACCTGTCGGAAGTTTCACCCTTGCTTCGGCACGGAAGGACAACCACGCCAACAACGCCAGTTTCGGAACCCAGACAAAGAAAGGGGCTTCCTTCCCCCTATTGTACGTGACTGTCGGGAAACCGGGAGCGGAAATAGACTGGAAATGTTTCGTGGAGAGCATCACCCGCAAGGGAAAGAAATTCACTTCGGAACTTGTCCAGACGCTGACTCTCGACCCATCCGGATGGGAAGAAAGGGGATATGCGTCAATCTTCGGGGCACCGAGCTGGATGGTTGACCGTGTCAGAGGTGAGCTCTGGGTCTTCTCCGCAAGGAAAAGGACAGTGAAGAAGGTGACTGTGAACGAGTGGGAGAACCAGTATGTGGCGACCAGATTCCGTGTGCCTTCACTTTCTGAAGGGACGGAAGTGACCCTCGGGGCGGATGACATCCTCGACCAGGTCGTTTTTCCATTCGAAACCTGGTTCACACAGGCCGGATGCGTGCACGACGGGAAAATATACTATTGCTTCGGAGTTGGGAAACAGAATCCGCAATATCCTTCCAGACTGAGGGTATTCGACACCGACACAAGGACAATAAGCGCAAGATATGAACTTCAGGAGATGATTCCTCAAGAGATGGAGGATGTCTGCCTGCACGAGGGCTGGCTCTACGTGAACACGAACACAAATCCAAAGAAGACCAGTGCGACTCCGGACATCTACCGGCTTTCCCTGCCGAAGGATATTTCCACAGCAGAAGCAAAGGGTTGCACGGCCATTCAGGAGATTCTCCGAACCCCGGAAAAGGCCGCTGGAATCTACTATGTCAGGGAGTTCAACAAAGAAGCATCAAAGATTCCTGAAGGTTACGAACCCTTCTACATCAATGGATTCTTCAGGCACGGAGCGAGGCACATAGATGACACAAAAACATATCCCGACGTATTCGGGGCTCTTGAGGGAGCGGCCGGAACAGGGAATCTGACAGAATTCGGACAGGCAGTCCTCGCAAGGCTCCTGCCTCTGAAAGAGAGCCTCCTGTACCACGAAGGAGACCTGACCCAGATAGGGAGAAGGCAGGCAGAGGGAATAGGAAGACGGATGGCGGAACACTATCCGGAGGTTTTCCGGGACTCCCCTTTCCTGAAGGCAAATTCCACGAATGTGCTCCGGGTCACTGCCACAATGAATGGCGTCATCAGAGGAATTTC
>CAMEBJ010000244.1 GCA_945912085.1 uncultured Bacteroidales bacterium
GTAACTGAGTTTCACGACAGGCTCTTCCTGCACCGGAACCTCCTTGCGGCATCCGGCGAAAATCGCGGATGCGGCGCAGAGGGCGGCGAGGGCTTTTGTATATATGTTTGTTTTCATCGTAATATTTTTTATTCCTCAAAATCCTTGTCTATCCAGATGGCGAAAGGGAAAATCTGCGTGCCGCCGCTGACATTCGTGACGCTTCCGTCAGTTGTAAAGGTCATCTGGCCGAAGAATGTTCCGTCCGCCCATCCATTGTCCCTCCAGGTACCCGGAGTGACGACAACCGAGAGATGGTTTGCTCCGGCTGTGTTGTCCACATAGCAAGGTGATTTGGACAGCAGCTCGGTTGTCTTGACGATGTTTCCGTTCCAGTAGGAAACCGGGAGTTTTGCACCGAAATTGTCGCTTCCGTATGCACTCCAGAGGTGCTCGATGAACGGAGGGCTATAGGTCTTATTGGCGAGCACACCGCTCTCCATCTCTGAACCGTCATCCCTGACACCGTTGATGTTGTCGTAGGTAAAGTTACGTCTGAAGTCAAGCAGGAAGGTGGAGAGTTCTGCACCTTTGACTACAGGCACGGCTGACCGTCCCCCGACCTTAGGATTGACCCTGAGCACGAATGGATTGTACTGCACTGAGACATCATTGATTTCTCCTGAGAAGTCCACAAACACCGGAACCGTCACCTTGAATGTGTTCTCGGTATCATCCGGGTCTGAAGTTGTGGCCGTCACAAAGACAATTCCCATTGACTGTGAGGTAAATCCACCCGCATCGAATGTAAGTTTTCCTGTTGCCGGATCAATGGTAGTGTTCTTCAGTTGGCGTTTAATCGTCCTGCTGTAGGTCGCAGTGACTCCCGCCTTCAGGTCCGTATCAATGATTTCCGGACTTAGATCGGCAAGTTCGGAGTCGGAAGTCACCCTGAACTGGCTCACACCACTGGTCTGCTGCTCGGTGAGGGAAAGGTTGTTTCCGTAACTGAAATATGTGAAGAAATAAGGGTTCTCCGTGATTGTGAGACGGAGCACTGCCGTACGGGTGTCCTGTTCCTTGCCGTTGCGGGCAGTCACCCTGATGTCGTAGGTACCCTCAGAGAGAGTGTTGTATTTCTCGGCTGAGAGGGCTCCTGTGACAGGGTCAAGGCTGACATATTTCGTGTAGGCGGCATCCGGTTCTGCGAACTCGAAGCTGCGTGCTCCGCTCAGGGCTGGGTCAGGAAGGACTGTCCATCCGAGGGCCCTCTTCTTCGAGAAGTCAGAGTAGGAGAAGTTCTCGATCGGATCAATGAAGTCCACTACATCGATTCTGTACGCTTTTGCAAACCTCACAGGTTCAGTGGTGAAGTCATTCTTGACCAGCACGTCGATGTCATAAGTGCTTCCTTTGACAAGACCGTGGCCTTCGGCAATCGAAATTACTCCGGTCACAGGATCGATGGTGATTCTGTCGGTCTGAGGAGTTGTCTCAAGGGAATATTGAATTCCGTCGGTGGAACCCGTAAGGACAGGAACTGCACTGGTATATGAAGTCTTGTAAATATCCTTTTCTTCCTCAATGAGTCCGTTGTCAGGAGTATATACAAGGGCTGAAGGAGCAGACACGATTCTGATTGAAACAGCGTTGCCGAAAAGGCCGACGGCGCTCTCGTTGGAATATGAACGGGTGTTGAGTTTCAGATCAAGGGTATATGTACCGATCTCGAAAGGCCCTCCCTTTACTGCGGAAATCACTCCGTCTTTTGATATGGCGAACAGAGGGCTGGTCACATTGTCCACAAGGACACCATCCTTCTTGACATTGCGGATGGCGTAACTGTCGATTGCAATGTGTTCGCCTTCAGTAATGACCCTTGCAGTAGGGATCTCCACCTGACTGTCTTTAGAAAGGTCAGCGATGTCAATCACAAGCTCAGACGGCTCGGTGGTGATTCCCTCAGGGATTCCGTTGGAGAAAGTCACCTTCACCTTGTCAGGATACGTGAAAGACTGTTCCCCGACATTGCAGCTGAGGGAAATGAGATACTCGCCCGGAGTGGTGTTCTTCGCCCCGGCTATGATGAGCATTCCGGTCTCAGAGTTGATCGAGAACTCCGGTCCCGAGTAAACGGCGCCATCGAAAGTGACCTTTGTGATGGCAAAGTCTGAAGGCGTACCCCCGAACCAGGTCGGAGCGAGATTCACAGTGATGTTCTGCGCAATCTCCACGACATCAGAATAGTAAAGTTCAAAGCCTCTCTCCTTGAGAGAGCTGTCCTCACAGGCGGTCAGAAATGGAATGACCGCAAGTGCAGAGGCAATGAGTCTGAATATCCTTGATTTCATATTCTTGGTTTATTGTTCAAGTTGGTAATTAAGGTCATATTCTTTTGAACCGACGGTTACCCTGACGGCAGACCCCTCAGGATGAAGGGCAGCCACCCCGCTCTGTTCATTGTCAGTAAAGACGGCATCGACAGAGATTGACTCCGGAGTGCCCGAGACCGGGAGAATGACAGTAATGAAACGGACTGACTTGTCGGCAGGCTTGCGGTTGGTGAACTGATAGCCGACCCTGTCTCCGGTTTCCTCACCGAGGGCGGAGGAGAACTTTGAGGTTTTCTTCACAATGGCAAAATCCTGCTCATTTTCCACGAAAGTCTTGACATACATATTGTTACCATCAGAGAAAGTCGTGTAGAGGCATCTGTCAGCTTCTGAGAAGACGGTCGGATTCGCCGCAGTGCTGAGAAGATGAATGTTGAAATTGGCCTTTTCGCTGGCCCCTCCGAAGACATCAT
>CAMEBJ010000245.1 GCA_945912085.1 uncultured Bacteroidales bacterium
ATCTCGTCGAAAGACTTGATGATTACCGTCGTGGATGACATCGACAGGAGCCCTCCCAGGAAAATGCTCTCCATTGTGGACCAGGACATAGCCATCCCGGCAATGAATCCGAGGATGAAAACCCCGAAAAATTTGCTTACCGAAGTAATGAGAACGGCACTGCCGACTTTCAACAACTTCTTGAAACTGAACTCAAGACCGAGACCGAACATCAGGAAGATGATTCCAATCTCGGACCACTGGTGAACAGCCTCAGTGCTGGATATTCCGAAATAAAAACCGATGTGCGGTCCGATCAGAAGGCCTGCAACAATGTACCCGAGGATTGAAGGCTGTTTCAGAGCCTTGGAAATGATTGTAAAGACCCCGGCTGAAATGAGAATAACAGCCAGATCGCGTGCAAAGGAGATTTCTTCACTCATCGCAGCTCATCACTCAGGTTTTGCAAGTTCATAATTATCTGTTATCGTGAGGGTTATGCATCTCACGAAACTTAATTCCATCAGTTTTCCCCGGCAGCTTTCAGACGCTCTGCGTTCTCTGCAACCTGGAGCTGGTCAAGAACCTCCTGGATGTCACCGTCCATAAAGACCGGAAGGTTGTACATCGTGTAGTTGATGCGGTGGTCGGTCACACGTGACTGCGGGTAGTTGTAGGTGCGGATTTTCGCCGAGCGGTCTCCGGTGGACACCATCGTCTTTCTCTTTGCTGAAATCTCGTTCAGGTACTTCTCGTACTCCATATTGTAGAGCCTCGTACGCAGTTCGGCAAGTGCCTTGTCGAAGTTCTTAAGCTGTGATTTCTCATCCTGACATTGAACCACGATTCCGGAAGGAATGTGAGTAAGGCGGATTGCGGAATAGGTCGTGTTGACAGACTGCCCTCCAGGACCTGACGAGCAGAAGGTGTCCTTACGGATGTCGTTCATATTCAATTCAATGTCGAACTCGTCAGCCTCCGGGAGCACGGCAACAGAAGCAGCCGAGGTGTGTACCCTTCCCTGAGTCTCGGTCTGAGGGACACGCTGAACACGGTGAACGCCTGATTCATATTTCATTACGCCATAGACACCATCTCCCGAAACCTTGCAGACAACCTCCTTGAAGCCTCCAGCGGCACCTTCCGACTGGCTTGTTACCTCCATCTTCCAGCCCCTGCGCTCGAAATACTTCGAATACATCCTGAAAAGGTCTCCCGCAAAAATTGCAGCCTCATCCCCTCCTGTACCGCCACGGATTTCAATGATGGCATTCTTGCTATCCTGCGGATCGGCAGGAATCAGAAGCAGTTTTATGTTCTGTTCCATTACAGGAAGTTTCGGTTCAATCTCGGCAATCTCCTCCTTGGCCATTTCGCGGAGTTCCTCATCCTTCTCGGTGTTGAGGATGTCCTTGGCGGCCTCGTAATCTCCTACAAGCTTCTTGTACTCGTTTCCAGCCTCGATAATCGGTGAAAGTTCCTTGTACTCCTTGTTCAGTTGTACATATTTCTTCATATCCGACATCACCTCAGGGTCGGAAAGCTGCCTCTGAAGGTCTTCGTACTTGTCCTGAAGACCCAACACTTTTTCCAAAAGTGAATTTTCTGCCATAGTAGTTCCGCCATTCGGCGGTATTATTTGTTAAATATTTAATATTATCTTATTCTTTACGAAATATTTACACCTCACGAAACATTTTCACTCAGGCCTCCAGCGCCTTGACGTAGCAGCGACGGCGCATATACAGCCGGTTTTCATATTTTTCCCAGACATTCACGGCCGAATTGGTCTCAATCTGCGGATTGGCCACCGCCCATTTGCATCCTGCAGCCTTGTATCTGTCAGCCATAATGCAGTGGAAGACAGCGGAAATGCCCGTGTTCTGCCACTTCGGAGCGGCCCCGTTCAACATCAGGTCGATGTTCGTAAAATCGTGCATTGCCCTGAGGAAATGAATCCAGCCGAACGGGAAAAGATGTCCCTTTGCCTTCTGCAGCGCCTTTGAGATTGACGGGAAAGATATTCCGAAAGCAGCCACCTCGCCTTCCTTGTCCAGAAGGAAGCAGCAGAGCCTGCTGTCAAGAAGACCGATTACCTGATTGGCTTCCTCTTCAATCTCCTCGTCCGTGAAAGGCACAAAGTTATAGACAGCCCCGTCGAAACTTTCATTGTACATCCGGAAGAACTTTCGTACAAGAGCCCTGTCGTGCTTGAGGGAGTCGATGTCGCCTTCCTTCAGTTCATACCTTTCCATCAGCCTTTTGGCTATGTTCTTCATCTTGTCCGGAACCTGTTGGTCGGCAGCCATCTGGTACTGGAGCCAGTCACATTCCTTGGTGTAGCCAAGGGCGGTCACGAGGTCGTTGTAGTAGGGGTAATTGTAGTAGCAGTTGAACGGAGGGACGTTTTCGTAGCCCTCAACCAGCATTCCCTGTTTGCCGAGAGTGTTGTAGTACAGCGGGCCATGCACCTCAGTCATCCCGTTCTCGCGTGCCCACTGCTCTGCCCTGTCCAGAAGCATCCTTGCCACCTCGATGTCATTGATTGTGTCGAACCATCCGAAACGGGCACGCTTCTTTGAATACTTCTCATTGTAACGCGGATTGATCATCGCGCAGATTCTTCCGACCACCTTCTTGCCGTCAAGGACCATCCACATCCGGTGCGGACAGTAGCGGGCAGTCGATACGCTGGTCAGTGACTTGACCTGATCGGAATGCAGGGCGGGAACATACTGCGGACAATCCTTGTAAAGAATGTCCGGGAACTTTATGAATTTTCTGAGGTCCTTCCTG
>CAMEBJ010000246.1 GCA_945912085.1 uncultured Bacteroidales bacterium
TCAGGCATTCTTCCCAATAATCCTCCGAAGAGCTTCAACATCCGGAGAAAGGAGTTCCTTTGCCTCAAGTATATGACTGAGAGACCGGTAATTGTGACAATCCGTGCCAATGAAGTCATACATATCTTCTTTCATCATCTCGAGAGCCTTTTCCCTCTGTACCGAGCCATAGAAACCGACCAGCGAAGGGTAATTCAACTGGAATTTCACTCCAAAGGACTTGATTTTCCGATAGTCCTCCATATTCATATACCGGTACCTCTCGGGATGTGCCAGCACAGGATTGAGACCATGGCTTATGACCTGACCGATGATTCCGGAAAGATTGTAAGGAGACGACCAGGTCGAGGTTTCAAGAAGGACCATATTGTCCTCCATCACAAGCAAATCTTTGTTTGAAAGACGCTCAAGGAAGAGATTGTCAATCATATATTCAGCCGCAAGATGCAGCTTTATGCCTCCTGAATAGGCTTCCTGAAGGCGTGCAAAGACATCCTTGAGCCTTTCAGTCGTGTTAGGACAGTCCTCCATTATATGCGGAGTAAGCCAGAGTTCCTTCAGACCCGCTTCCTCCATCCCGGAAAGGATTCTCAGAGATTCCTCAACGTCAGGAGAGCCGTCATCCACCCCAAAAAGTATGTGGGAATGACGGTCAGTCATTCCCTCATACAATCCGCTTTGCAGCAGGTTCACACGCTTTTTGAAAAGGCTGAACATCCGATGCTATTTTTCATTCCCGTAACCGTAGTTGCCGTAATGGCCATATCGTCCGTATCCATAGCGTCCGTAACCGTACTTGCCATAGCCATAATGGCCTCCTGCATCCACTCCGTTCAGGATAATTGCCATTCTGTTGAACTTGCCGGACGTGTAGTAATCATCCACGTTAAGGAGCGCACGACGGTCGAACAGACCTGCACGGACAACGAAGAGAACAAGGTCGGCATATTGTGACACAATTGACGAATCGGCAACTATGTCAATCGGAGGACAGTCAAGGAATATGTACCTGTACTCCTTCTTCAGTTCCTCAATCAGTTTGGTAAACCTGTCTGAAAGAAGAAGTTCAGTCGGATTCGGTGGAACTGATCCCACAGGTATGACAGAAAGGTTGTCCGAGACGTTCACAATGATATCCGACAGATTGGTAATCCTTCCGCTCAGATATGCTGCCACTCCCTCGGTCCTGTCTGCTATTGCAGTTGACAGAGATGATTTTCTCATATCAAGGTCAAGGATAATGGTCTTGTCACCCTTGATTGCCATAGAAGCGGCTATGTTGATCGAAAGGAAAGTCTTACCGGAATTCGGATTCATCGAAGTGAGCATTATCACATCACACTTGTTGTCTTTCTCAAGCATCAGGTCAAGATTTGTCCTGAGCACCCTGAAAGCCTCATTCATCATATCCCTCTTTCCGGAACGAACAAGAATGGCACGGTTGTGGTCATCGAACTTGCGCTGGTCCCAAAGGGTGAATTTGCGTTTGCCCTTCGACTTTTTCTGAGGAATCTCAGCAAGGAAAGGAGATGAAAGATTTGACAGGTCTGCCCTTGACTTGACAGTTGTGTCAAGCATCTTCCTGAGGAAAATCACACCGAAAGGAATGCCCAGTCCAGCTATGAACGCAAGAAGCAGAATCATCATTCTCTTCGGACTGACAGGAGCGCCCGGACCCGTAGGAGAGACGATGCGCCTTGTGTTGCCCACGTTCACGAGGGCGGCGATTTCGTTTTCCTCCCTCTTCTGGAGAAGGTACATATATAGGGATTCCTTCACTTTCTGCTGCCTCTGGATGGAAAGCAGCTGGAGTTCCTGACCTGAACTTGCAGCAATCCTCGCAAGGATGGCATTCTCCTGGCTCTCAATCTTCGACACCTGAAGTTCAAGAGTGGAAATCAGGTTGTCAACCGACCTCTGGATTGCAGTACGGAGGGATTCCAGAGAGAGATTCAGGTCAGCAACAAGAGGGTTCTTGTCGCTACTGTTGGTTGCTATGTAGTTTCTCTTGAGAAGAAGTTTGTTGTACTCATCGATCTGACTCTGAACATTCGTGTTGGCGATTCCCGAGTTTGCAGGGATAAGTGATGCGATTGTAGCAGGGTCGTCAAGATACTCCCTGATGAATTTTGCAATCTCAAGCTGATTGTTCGCCTCGAAAGACTTGCTGGCGTACTCACTGGACTCGTTGAGGTAAATCTGGGAAACGGCCTGAAGGTTGGTCAGGCGATTCTGTTCCTTGTATTCCTTGATGGCAAGTTCAATGCCGCTGAGTTCCTTCTCCACAACCACTAGCCTGCCCTCGATGAATTCGGAAGTGTTGCGAGCAGCCTTGTTGCGGTCATATATCCACTGCTCGTTGTAAACGTCGATGAGACTGTTCAGTATGCTCTCCGCCCTTGCAGGGAAGCGGTCGGACATCGAAAGCACGATGACAGTAGCGCGGGTCTCCGGTACGGAAACGGACAGGGAACCGTTGTAGCGTTTTGCAACGGCCTTGACATTGCTCCACGAGACACGGATGTCCCTGCTCCAATCCTCAATGTAGTTTGTCGGAATGATGGTAACCTGTCCCACAGGGGTTTCCACAGGTTCACCCACAACTCCCGAAACTGTGGTTTTTATACTCTCATTGAGAACATTGAACTTCTTGAGGATGAATGTGGAGTCGGATGTCTTCTGAATGACGAAAGAAAAGTGGTTCTTCGGGGCCTCCTCGGAAAATTTCACCTCAACCGGATTGTTCTTGTACATCTCGACGTCACGGAAGA
>CAMEBJ010000247.1 GCA_945912085.1 uncultured Bacteroidales bacterium
ATTTGTCTTGCCGGTGCGTTTGGTGATCTGGAAATGCAAGCCGACTGTGAAGGCGAAATTGGAGGCCGTGGCGTAACGGTAGTAGTATTCGCTGTAGTAATTCGGTTTGTAGAGTGAGCCGAAACCGTACTTGTACCAGGCGTTGAAATGGATTTCTACAGGGTCGAAGATGAATCCGAATCCGGCTCCGCCCTTGATGCCATAGTCCCAGCGATAGTCAGTCTCGGTGAAATTGTACTCGTACTCGTCCCGGACTGCATCTCCTATTCTCTGGATGGAGAGTCTGTAGGCCCCGTAGAATCCTATGTTCACCATCAGCTTCATCTTCCAGAAATCGTAATGGATGTGGGCAAGGACAGGCATTTCTATGATTTGCATCACGGCCGTGCTTGCACCTTGGACCTTGTAGCCCTCTTTCAGTCTGTAGCCCTCTTTCGTGTACAATGCTCCGATCTGTATTCCGAAATATGGCATATACCCGAACATCTTTCCGTATCTCGTCCAGCTGATTCCGACATTCACCGGGGTGAAAAGCATTTTCTGCTCCATGGACGGTGTCCAGTTCATCTGGTTAAGCCCCACGCCGTAATGCACTCCCAGAAGGGTGTAGTCATTGATGGCCAATGCCTTTTTGACATTGACTGTGTCGAGATACTCATCACTGTAGGAGACAGTGTCAAGTACCTGGGCAACAACACTTTTACGTGGTTTCCCGTCCTTTGCTGCAGCAAACGCGCAAATCATCAGAAGGAGTATGGTCAATTCAATGTGTCTTTTCATATCAGCGGAAGAGTTCTTCGATGTTGATGTCCTGGTCAAGTTCGGTCATCTCCGGGATGTCAATCAGGAATGTCCCGTCTTTCAGCTTGTAGAAGCGCACTTTTTCAGGCTGTTTGTGAGAGAGGAGGTTACCGGTGTCAACTATTCCGTTGCCGTTGATGTCCTCGATGATTCGGATGGAGTATTTCCCGGCCTTCAGGTAAGGGAACGGCAGGGTGCAGTCCTTGTCGATTCTGTAGGACCGGAGCACCTTGTCCCTTTTCTCATTGAGAAGGTCAACGATGTAGTAGTTCTTCACTCCGCTCAGGTTAAGATTCACTGTGCTGAGTTTGTCGTCATTGGGAAGGCTGACTTTCACCTCGGTGCTGTCGTTCCAGAATCCGTTGATGTCCTGGAATTTGCGATGAGGAATTTTCAGGAAATATTCATATCCCTGCATGAACTTGACCTCCGGGCGGACCACATATTTCCTGAGGTTGAGACTGTCGCGGGTGACGGTGTATTTCCCCTTGCTTTCCTGCTGACGCGGATTCAGATAGCGGAATTCAAGGGAATCGAATGCGTCTTTGACAATCGGATATTTGAACTCGATTTCAATTCCGTACTGCTCCACGGTCTCTCCCTGGGCGGTCGTGGTGTAAACTGCAATGGTGTCCTCGTGCTTGAGGTCCCTCTTGCTGCTCTTTGCGGCAAGGGTCTTGCGTGGTTTGCTGAGTTTGATTTCCTCGACGGTCGGGCTGAGTTTCCACAGTGAGTCCGTCTTGAGGTATGAGACATTCAGGAAAAGGGTGTCTGGCTGAGGCTTAGGGTCGTTGATCCATATCTCGAGACTGTCTTTCTTGATGTTGAACTGTGTGATGACTTTCTTCGACGGGATACCCTTGAACCAGAGCGAGTCCACCTGTGCGTATGGTGCCATAAAGGTGATGTAGGCTGTCCTTTCTCCGAGACGTTCCTTGTTGACTATCATCTGTTTGGAAGGTGTTTCCTTGAAAAGGTGCAACTCGTGTTCGGATTTGCGGGCAAGGCAGGCAAGGGTGTCGGTCATCAGGTATTTCTGCAATTCCGGAAGGGAGTCGTTCACCCTGACCACCGGACGGATTACCGTGTCGATGAATGCGATTTTGTCATTGTCAGGGTCATATTTGTTGTTCCGGTTCTCGTCCATCACGGCGTAAAGCCTGTAGAGAGTGTCCCTGATGTTCCTCAGGCAGAAATATCCCCAGTCGTCGGTCTTGACCGCAGCGTCCGGACGTCGAAGGTAGGGAAGGGAATCGGTCGGGACCTTGAGGGTGTCGTTGATGACTGTGGAGTCACCCTGGTAGGCGTACAGCATTACGGTGGCGCCTTTGACCGGCATCAGGGTGTTGCAGTCCATCACCGTTCCCGTCATCATCATCGAGTCAATCCTCTCACCCGTCGAGAATGTCAGGGTGTACCCCGGGAACATATTCCCTTCGTTGTTGTCAGCAATGGCGTTCGTCAGGTCAAGGGTGTATGTGGTGTTGCTGTCAAGGTCCTTTTCAAAGTACACTATGACGGATTTTCCCTTGATTCTGTACTTGGGAGCCTTCTCCTGCGGAGGGGAGAGGTAGATGCTCTGCGCATCCTTGACGACTACATATTCGTTGAAACCGAACTCCAGTTTTGTTTTGTGGGCAGGCACGAGGACGGTCCCGTCCGCAGGGATGATTTTCCGTATGACCGGCGGGATGGTGTCCTTTGGCCCTCCGGTCGGTGGAGTGGTGGTGTTCGCACAGGAGTGTGAGAACATTGTTCCGGCAAGCACAAGTGCTATCGGAAGGGCCGGAAGGAGATTGGATATTTTCTTATTCAACATATTCACTATTATAGATATGTCCTGACGACGTTTTGGATTCCTTCAATTTTCTGCAGTTTCCGGATGAGTTTCTCGAGGTCGTTCTTGTTGCGGACGTACAGGTCTATTGTCCCTTCAAACACCCCGTTCTCGGTCTCAATGCAGAT
>CAMEBJ010000248.1 GCA_945912085.1 uncultured Bacteroidales bacterium
CCCAGCACCGGATCACCCCGGAGGACGAGGCGCGTGCGAAGGAACTGGTCAGCAGGATGACCCTAGAGGAGAAAATAGATTATATAGGGGGACTCAGGTCCTTCTATATCAGGGCGATTCCCCGCCTTGGCATTCCCCAGATCAGGATGGCCGACGGTCCCTGCGGAGTGAGGAACAACACACGAAGCACATTGTATCCATGCGGAATATGTTCTGCAGCATCCTGGAACAGGGAGGCGGTTGAGGCCCTCGGTCACGGACTCGGGGCGGATGCAAAGGCGAGGGGAGTGGACATAATGCTCGGCCCGGGCGTGAATATCTACCGTTCTCCTTTGTGCGGCCGCAATTATGAATATTTCGGAGAAGACCCTTACCTCGCATCGGAGGTCGCGAAGCATTACATTCTCGGGATGCAGGACGAGGGCGTGATGGCGACGGTAAAACATTTTGCCGCAAACAATCAGGAATATGCCCGCCACAGCGTCAGCTCCGACGTTGATGAGAGGACTCTTCACGAGATTTACTTCCCGGCCTTCCGCAAGGCCGTTCAGGAAGCGGGAGTGGGTGCGGTTATGGACAGCTACAACCCTGTCAACGGAGTCCACGCGACTGAAAATGCCTGGATGAACATTGAAGTTCTTCGCAATCAGTGGGGATTCAGGGGAATCTTGATGTCAGACTGGACCTCTACTTATTCCACAGTCGGCATTGCAAACGGAGGCCTTGACCTTGAAATGCCTAAAGGAGTCTTTTTCACACAGGAAAAGCTCAAGGCTGCCATCGAGAGCGGAGTTGTCCGTGAGAAGGACATTGACCTGAAGGTTCAACACATTCTCCAGACCCTGATTTCCTTTGGGATGCTTGATGCACAGAAACCCGAGGTGAACGAACTTGATGAAAGGCAGGCATCCCGCGATGCCGCCCTTCAGGTGGCCCGGGAAGGCATTGTGCTCCTGAAGAATGAGGGAAGTCTCCCTCTGGCACAAAAGGGAAAAATCCTCGTGATGGGACCGAATGCGGACCACATTGCCACCGGCGGCGGAAGCGGTTTCGTGACTCCGATTTCGTCCGTCTCTGTCTATCAGGGACTTGTGAATGCAAGAGGAGAGAAGAATGTCATGCTCCTGTCGGAGGACGGGCTCTACGAGGACATTTACTCCGGAATATTCACCGATGAGACATTCTCGACTCAGGGTTTCAAGGCTGCATATTACCCGAACAAGAAGTTCGAAGGCAGCCCGGTTCTGGAGAGAAACGATGGCAGGGTTGACTTCCACTGGAAATATTCATCCCCTTGCAAGGAACTGCCTGATGACGGCTTCTGCGTCCGCTGGGAAGGCGTTTACAAAGCTTCTCAGGACGGAACCCTCCGTTTCAGGATGAGCGGAGACGACGGTTACAGAATTTTCGTGAACGGAAAGCAGATAGGCGGGGACTGGGGCAATCATTCCCTGTCGTCGAAATCTGCGTTTGCCGACGTGAAGGCCGGTGAACTTTACCATCTCCGCTATGAATATTTCGAGAATGTCGGAGAGGCGACAGTGACGCTTGAGGCCGGTTTGATGAACACCGAAAAGATGTATTCCTGCCTCAGGAAGGCTTCCGCAGTCGTTTACTGCGCCGGTTTGGACAGCGACAGCGAAGGAGAGGGCTTCGACAGGGGATTTGCCCTGCCGAAGGATCAGAGGCGCATCATCGGGATGCTCTCCGAAGCCCATCCTGATGTAAATGTGGTGCTGAATGCCGGTGGTGCTGTTGATTTCAGGGGATGGTCCGAGAAAGTCGGGGCAATACTGATGGCCTGGTATCCGGGTCAGGAAGGCGGGACGGCAGTTGCAGATATCCTCACGGGAAAGGTTTCACCGAGCGGAAAACTCCCGATTTCGATGGAGAACGACTGGGATGACAATCCTGTCCGCCACAGTTATTTCGAAAATGCGAAACAGCAGAAACACGTGGAATACTCCGAGGGGATTTTCGTGGGTTACAGGGGATATGACCGCAGCGGCAAGACTCCGCGCTATCCTTTCGGCTACGGCCTTTCCTACTCAAGTTTCAAGTACTCTGACCTGAAGACCGAAGTCCTTCCTGACGGAAAAGTCAATGTCGCGGTTACCCTCACCAACACGGGCGGGATGGATGCTTCGGAGGTGGTTCAGGTCTATGTGAAGGATTGCGAGTCTTCTGTGGTGCGTCCGGAAAAGGAACTCAAGGGTTTCAGCAAGGTTTTCCTTCGCAAGGGTGAGACCGCAACCGTCTCCGTTCTGCTGGATTCTGAAGCCTTTGCCTTCTACGACGTGGATATCAAGGATTTCAGGGTGGAACCCGGGGAGTTCATTATCTGTGCTGGAGGCTCTTCGGCAGATCTTCCTCTGTCGGAAAAAATATCATATTCATATAATTGCAAAGGGGAATGTGAATCTTCCGCCGAAAAGGCGGAAGATGTTCCTTTTATGACAAATATATATGGAAGGAAACATATTTCCCTAAACGGGAAATGGAATGCTTTCACCGACCTCTACGACCAGGGACGCAGGATGGAGGTTTTCAGGAACCGCAAGCCCCAGGACGGGACTCAGTTCTTTGAATATTCATTTGAGGGAGGGATGCGTCTGGATGTGCCTGGAGACTGGAATTCGCAGAGCCCGGAGCTGAAATACTATGAGGGCACTATGTGGTATGCCCGTCATTTTGACGCTCCGAAGCATCAGGGGCGCAATTTTCTGTACTTCGGAGCTGTCAGCTACAGGTGCAGAATCTATC
>CAMEBJ010000249.1 GCA_945912085.1 uncultured Bacteroidales bacterium
GATGAAATGCATCTTTCAGTGTAGTAGGAGTTTCCGGTGACGGGAAGTTTCGAATTGACATAGACTTTTATGAAATGCTCGTTGTGAGCGTCCATGTATTCATTCGTCCTGACTCCGCCGTGGTCGATGTCGGAAAGGGTTCTGCCAAGGATTTCCGCTGCGCGGACGAGATGGGACGAATCGGTTGTGACGGTGAAGGAATACCTTTCGTCGGAAAGTTGTACGGTGCTGCCTTCGTAGTCACATTCAACGCGCCCCACAGGGATGTCTGCCCTTTTCATCTCGCGGTAAAGTCTTTTCCTGACGATTGTTCCCATAATGTCTCCCATCCTTTCCGAAACTGTCGGCAGGACGGTCCCGAGGAAGTTCCCGGGAATCCTTGCTGTGTTGTAAACCGCTGACACAGAGTACCGTTCTCCTGTAGAATCCCTGTGAACAATGCAGAGGCTCTCTTCCCTCGGGCACCAGGCGTAGGGCCTGACCCCATCTGGTTTCGCAAGGGTGGAATCCGCCCTGACTTCCGCTTTGGACGGGCAGGATGGCAGCACAAGGGAAAGGAGTTTCAATTTGCTGACAATCTTGTCCTTGTCCAGGTCCCCGCAGAGAATGACGGCATTCGCATTTGTGGGGTAATTCCTTTTCCAGTAGTCTGTTTTCTGTTGTCCGCCGCCTGCAATGACATCGAAAATCATCAGCAGGGTAGAGTCGATTGCTGTTTCGCCCCTGGCTGTGGAAATGCTTCCGAACCGATAGACGGTCGCGTCGTCCCTGAGGTCGATTATGCCTCCGGACATTGAAAGAGACCCCGTTTCATTCTTGAGTCCGTGCCTTGAGGCAAACTGTGAGGCATTCTCCCCGAAGATGTGTGGAAGCCCTGAAAGTGAGCCTCTGGCAATGTCAGAAGCCCTGTTGAGCGAGTCTTCCGTCTGCCTTCCCGCCTTCTGGACGAGGGTGAAGTCCGCCATCCCTGATTCCGACTTGTTTACAGCTATGTAGTAATTGACTCCGTTGGGGAGGGACCCCGTTGTGATTGAGGGGTCCTTCGGCAGTTTGGGGAGGTTCTGTGCGTCTGCTCCGTATGGGCGGAGCAGGGTTAGAAACAATACGGGAAGCAACAATTTTACAAATATTCTCATCTTATGGGCAGTTCGTTCGAATCCGGTGGCAAAAATAAAATATTTTTTCCTATTTTTGCATTTCGTGCGTTTACGGGATATATATGTCATATTTCGGAATAAATATATGTTTAATTATAAATAGTTTTCTAATGAAAAGAATCATTCTTATCGCAATGACCGTCCTTTTTGCCGCAGCTACCGCTTCGGCTCAGGATATGGCGCAGGCAACGGAGACCTACAACAATGGTGCTATGGCTCTTCAGATGGGTGACAATGCTGCTGCACTGACGGCTTTCCAGTCAGCTCTCGAGCAGGCAACAGCCTGTGGTGAAGAAGGAGCGGACATCGTCAGCAACTGTAAGGAAATCATCCCGAAGATCGTTTTTGCAATCGGAAAGGACTATGCACAGGCAAAGGATTTCATCAATGCCATCCCGCAGATCAGGAAGGCAATCGAGGTTGCGAAAGAATATGGAAATGAGGAAGTTGCAAAAGAGGCAGCCGAGCTTGTACCTCAGCTTCTGATGCAGAAGGCAAACGGACTGCTCCGCACGAAGGATTTCGCCGGTGCTGCCGAGGCCTACAAGGAGGTTATTGCCGGTGATGCAGAAAACGGAAGGGCATATCTGATGCTCGGACAGGCTCTTGAAGGAACAGGTGCTGCCGCCGATGCAGAGGCTGCTTACCTCAA
Organism: uncultured Bacteroidales bacterium; assembly: GCA_945912085.1. GTDB lineage: Bacteria > Bacteroidota > Bacteroidia > Bacteroidales > UBA932 > Cryptobacteroides. Next base: position 1,810 of record CAMEBJ010000249.1, read on the forward strand.
GGCTGCTGAATTCGGTGAGAAGGAGGATGCCGACCAGAAGCTTTCGAAGATGTATGTGAAGGTGGCTGCAGCGAACCTCAAGGCGAAGAAATATCAGGAGGCTGTCGATGCTGCACTCAAGTCAAACGGGTATGTTGAGAACGCAACTGCCTACAAGGTTGCAGGTACCGCCTCTTCACAACTCAAGAAGAACGCCGAGGCTGTTTCATATCTTGAGAAATATCTTTCACTTTCTCCAAATGCAAAGGATGCCAATCAGATGTGCTACACAATCGCGGCTCTTTCACAGCAGCTTGGAGACAAGGCAAAGGCAAAGGAGTACTATCAGAAGATTGTCACCGACCCTAAGTTCGGCGAGACTGCAAAACAGCAGCTTCAGGTTCTTTAGGAATATTTCCGGAGACTTTGAACGGGTCCCGCGGACCACTGACAACTTGTGAAAGATGCGTAATCTTGAACTCCTTGCTCCGGCAAGAAATGCTGACATCGGCATCGCGGCAATTGACTGCGGTGCCGATGCGGTCTATATTGCCGGACCGAAATTCGGAGCGAGACAGGCTGCGGGAAATGAAATCGGGGAGATTGCCAGGCTTTGTTCTTACGCCCACCGTTTCGGGGCAAGAATCTTCGTGACCCTGAACACGATTCTTTTTGAGGATGAACTGGAGCAGGCAAGGAGGATGCTGGAGGATGTTGCTGCTGCTGGAGCGGATGCGGTGATTGTCCAGGACCTCGCTATGATTGAACTTGCGCGTGGACTCGGGATTCCCCTGCACGCATCCACCCAGTGTGCAATCAGGACCCCCGAAAAGGCTCTCTGGCTGGAGAGCCTCGGGTTTTCCAGACTGATTCTGGAGAGGGAGCTTCCGCTGGGGACAATCCGGCATATTGCCTCTGCGGTCTCCTGTGAGGTGGAATGTTTTGTACACGGTGCACTTTGTGTCTGCTACAGC
>CAMEBJ010000250.1 GCA_945912085.1 uncultured Bacteroidales bacterium
GGTGAACCTGTGGAAGACTTCGGCCTCGATTCCGCAATGGAATGCGTTCAGACCGGTCACCATATATTTCACATCGTAGGCATTCTCCTGCTTGTAGGGATTTGACATCAGAGACTTGTTCTTCCACCAGGCCGCGTAGGCGGTAAGTTCCAGGCCACCCCTGTCCCAGACGAATCTCCAGCCGGTCTCTGCAAGGATGTTCCTTTCGTTTTTCACATCCTTTGTAATTTCATTGTTACCGGATGAGAACCAGACACTTGAATAGGGCAGACGACTGTACCAGCCACCATTGAGATAGATGCTGTGCCCTTTGCCCGGCCTGTAAAGGATCCCTCCTTTGAAACTGGCCCCGACACCTCCGGCAAGGTCGCTGAAGATGTCATCTCCCACATAGTTGTACCTGTCCCAACGTCTGTTGGCACTGCCGTAGACAGAGGCTCCGAGACTGGCCTGAAGTCTTTCCGAGGAATATGAAGCACTGAGATATGCCGTGCCCAGGTTCGTCTTCTTGCCGTTGTCGGTGCGGATATAGTCTCCCACCTTCTTGTAGGGGTCCCTTCCGGCAAGCCCTGCAAGGGATTTTTTCTCATAGTCCTCAAACCAGTACCCCGCCCCAAGCAGGTCGCTTATTTTTTCACATTCCCAGGTACTGTAATAAAGATAATGCAACCCCGCTCCGATTTTCCATCCTTGCCTCAAAGCATATTCAATGGAGGAGATTGCCCCAATCTGGGTGTGTCCGGCAAGGTAGTCGCTCAGGATGTTCTGCGCCGCCCCTCCCTCAGGGTTTGCCGCGGTCACCGACTCCCAGTCAATCTGCCCGTCCTTCAGGAAGGTCGCGATGGGGGCTCCCTTGGTCTCGTTCCACCTTCCTCCGCCGTTTGCGAACGCGGCATAGACGGAGTTCTTCATTGAAATCCTGTCTCCGTTCCAGATGTGCTGAAGGGTGAAATACGGTTTGAAATATGTATTCCTGCTGAGACTGAATTCCCTGCCGTCCCTCCATCCCCAGTTCTTGCTGTATTTCAGACCGTACCGCTGAACCTCGTCCCAGGAAAGCCTCGAAGAGCGCTGGTCGTGCTGCTCCGGCGAACCGAGGGCGGTGAAAATCAGGGTGTGGTCCGGTCCGAACCGTTTGCTGACATTCAGCATATATGCAAATGAGTTCACGCTTGTCGCCCTGACATATCCCTCTCCTCCGACATACGAGGCCATCAGTCCGATGGCCCACCCTTTCGACAGGTTGCCGCTGTTGAACTTCAGATAGCCCTTGACCGTGCCGTAGGATGTGCCGTAGAACCCTGCCTCGCCTCCGAGAGTTTCAGCCGAGGGGTCGGTTATGATGTTGACCGTCCCTCCCACGGAACTGTCTGAAAGCATTGAGGACCCGATTCCTTTCTGAACCTGAATTGCGTAGGTGGCATCAGCCAGCCCCATCCAGTTGTTCCAGTACATATTTCCTGAAACAAGACCGCTGATAGGGATTCCATTGAGCATCACCGAGATGTTGGCCTGCTGAAATCCTCTGATGTTGAGTTTCGCATCCCCGTAACTTCCGGATTCCGAAGTAGCATATAGGCTAGGGATACCCTTTAGCATTTCCGGATAGGTCCTTGAACCGGCTCTTTCCCGGATTGTCTCATTGTCGATGACCGAAAGCCGCATAGGACTTCTGGTGACCGGGCTGAAATTGGCCTTCACAGTCACCTCACGGAGGGTCAGAGTGTCTGAAACTGATTGATTTGGCGCTTCATTCTCACGCGCCGGGACATCACGAAGCGGCATTGCTGATGCCGTCGAAAGAATTGCGATGCCCACAAGTACAAATACCGTTTTCATCAAAAAAACCTTAAACTGTTACTCATGGCACACAATTCAAGGCTTATGTCTTCTTCCATCCAGACTTACCCGCTTTCGCAGGAACACTGTCGGTGCCGTAGTTCCAACGGCTCGTGCCTTTCGGCTCGCGGACTTTACCGCCGATCGGGATTCTCACCCTGCCCTGAAGTTATGCGGGTGCAAAGGTAGCAAAAAACCGGAAAAACAAAATCAATTTTGTATATTTGGAAGTTTTTGGGATGAAACAAACAATATTTTATATCAAAAAATATGAAAATCAGAAACTTTCTTCTTGCTGCCGGCTCTGCCGTTTGCCTTTGCGCTTGTACCCCTGAGTCGTCAGACAGGGAAATGGACAGATTCATTGATGACCTGATGTCAAGGATGACTTTGGAAGAGAAACTCGGTCAGATGAATCTGCCTGCCGTTCCCCGTTCCAAGGTGATTACCGGAAATGAAAAATGCGAGAATGTCCTGGAGGACATCAGGGAAGGAAAAGTCGGGGCTATTCTGAATACATACGGATATGAGAATGTCTATACATTCCAGAAGGCTGCCGTTGAGGAGTCCCGTCTGGGCATACCTCTGCTGGTCGGTCTTGACGTGATTCACGGTCACGAGACGGTTTTCCCGATTCCTCTCGGGCTTGCCTGCTCCTGGAATCCCGAGGCAGCGCAAACTGCTGCGAGAATCTCCGCTGTGGAAGCGACCGCTGACGGAATCAACTGGACTTTCAATCCGATGGTGGACATCGCTCGTGACCCGCGCTGGGGGCGTTGCGCCGAAGGATTTGGAGAGGACCCGTATCTGAGCAGTCTTTACGCCGCTGCAATGGTGCGCGGCTATCAGGGAGAACCGGGAGAGGAGTATGATGATGAAACGAAGATGCTTGCCTGTCTGAAGCATTTTGCACTTTACGGCG
>CAMEBJ010000251.1 GCA_945912085.1 uncultured Bacteroidales bacterium
GTCCTCGACTGGCAGAACGAGCCTATGCCTGCAGGACTTGTCACATACAAGCCATGGGCAAAGGGCGAGACCGTAATAGGCTCGGGCGAAGACGGGGAAACCCCTGTCACTGCAGCCTACTATGAGCTTTCCACCTCAAGGCTCACCACCAGCACATCACCAAGGCTCATCGTTTACAACAAGGAGAAGGGCGAGAACATCATCAACATCCCTCTCAACACCTACCTGCTCTTCCTCAAGAGCGAGCTCTACGCCAATATGCCGGCCCAGGAGTTCCTCGACAGGGAAAGCGAGTGGTCACTCGTCTTCTTCCTCGACAGCAACAACAGGTGGTACAACACCAGAATCATCGTGAACGACTGGGTGGTAAGGATTAACAATTCGGAAATGTAGACAGTTTAAAGGAAAATGAAGACTATCGGCACACAGCTGCTATTGCTTTCTTTGGCTTCGTTTCTTTTCGCAGGTTGTATATTCAGCGATATGGAAACGGGAAGGGCGGACGTGTCTGTGACCCTCAGTCTGCGTGTAGATGTGACCAATCTGCCGGTATGTACGCCATCCACCAGGGGTTATGAGGATCCCGAGTCTGACGGGGAGAAGATGCAGAATCTGCGGATCATCATTGTCAGACCGAACGGAACGATAGAACACAACAAATTCATTGACCTGACCTCTCCTTCCATGACAGCCGAGCACAAGTTTGAAGTGGCCGGCAACGAGGAGAAGACAGTATGGCTTGTGGCCAATGAAAGCAATCCGACTGTCAAATTCAATTTCGCTTCCCTGACACCGGGCAATATAGTTGCAAACAGTGTGCTGGAGAATCAGCTGATTCAGTTCAATTCAGACAGCGAGACCATCCCTTTCCCTCTGCCGATGACATCAGTGACCAAGGTCAATGTTCCCGGAGAGGATTGCTCGGAGAATCTCCAGATAGTCAGGGCTGCAACGAAATTCACCTACATCATCGACAACAACACTTCCTCGCCGCTATATCTCAGCAAATTGAAGATCAGCAAGGGCGCAAGGAAGGAGTATCTCTTCCCGCGTATCACTTCCTTATCCTCCTGGGGAGACTATACTGACGGAGGCACGACTGTGACCGTACCGGACGGGATGCTTATCGAGAATTATGAAGTCCCTATGGTAGGGAACAATGAATATTACGAATTCCAGAAAGACTGCTCCATATCGGTTGCAGCGGGTTCCGAGGTCAAGATTGACCCGTTCTTCCTCCTCGAAGGAAAGTACACAGACGGGAACAGCGGCGGCAAGAACTACTCGACGGCATTGACAATCAATGGACTGGAGTACTCCGATTTCCTGCCGGACCTGTCCCAGCTGCCGAGAAACACACATGCCGTGGTTCGGGCCACATTCAATGCGGTAAGCGTAGAGGTGACCGTGGAAGTCCTTCCTTATGGAGAAGTGATACTTAAACCTGGATTCGGACAATAGGAGAATGCGGAATGAAAAAGATATCTTTCATATTGTCAATGCTCTGCGCAATGCTGCTGACCTTTTCCTGCGTATGGGAGAAGGAGGCGGAGACCGATTTGCCGGAAGAAAGCGGCAGCATCTCGATTCAGGTGGACTACCGTCCTCTTGAGGCTGCGCTTGACACCAAGTCGGCCGGTGACCTGATCAGGACTATTGACAATATTTCAATAGTCGCCTTCAACTCATCCAAAGGTACATTCGCATTCAGCAGATATCTCACTACATCTAAATATACGGTAGAGGAAGTAGCCTCACCTTCAGGCGTTTACGCTGAGTCAAAGGTTTACCGTGCCTCAATGTCCCTGGACAATGTTGCCCGGGGGAAATACCGCATTTACGCCGTGGTCAACATGGACCGGGAACTTACCTCGACCGAGACTGCTTCTGAGTCGGCATTGAAATCAATCTCTCTGAGTTGGCAGACGACCGGGGATAAGGCCTGCTCGCCGGAGAACAACCAGATGTTCGGTTTCTTCACGGACAACGCTTCTACCGAGATTCCTGCTGAAGCCCCGGAACTGACCATCGGCAAAGCCGGCGTTTCGCTCCACGCATGGGTGAAGAGGGCTGTCTCGAAGGTTACAGTGGCCTACGATGCTTCCGGACTGAATGACAATATTTACATTTATCTGAAATCTGTCCAGATTCTGGATATCCCTGCCAAGTGTCCGCTGGGCAACACCAACACTCCGGCAGCTTCATCGGATTTGATTCACGAGGGTGAGATGCTCACCTACTCCAAATCATCCAATATCCAGGACTGGCCTTGCGTCACAAGGGGAAATCCTGTGTATCAATATAATGGAGGACATACGGAAACCGCACAGGCAATGTATTTCTTCGAGAACAACCAGGGTACAGGCTCGAAGCACGTCTATCATCCTAACGATGCCACCTGGGACAAGGACCGGAAGACATACGGAACTTACATTGAGGTCAAGGGTTACTATGTGAATCGCACTGAGGACAATAGCTCCCAGGGGCCGATTATCTACCGTTTCATGCTCGGCAAGGATGTTACGACTGATTTCAATGCAGAGCGAAGCAACCACTACAAAGTGACCCTGAAGTTCCGGAACAATGCCAATGACCCTGACTGGCATATTGTTTATGAACCGGAGAAGCCGGAACTCACTATTCCGGACCCACTATATATTTCCTATGTGCCGAATGAGAGTGTGAATGTGCCGGTGGTGGTGCGCGGTGCCACCAAATATACTACAGTCACTGCGAATATCATTGA
>CAMEBJ010000252.1 GCA_945912085.1 uncultured Bacteroidales bacterium
TTCTTGTTGTATACGTTCGTCCTCTTGTTGCGCTCCTTGGTCTTTTTCTGTATTCCGGAAATCTCCTTTCGCTCTTTTTCCGATGAGGCGATCTTCTCCTGCATCACCGGTGCCACATCCTTGTGGATGTGGAGATAGTTGTCAAGATTCGTCTTGATGAAGTCGTTGACGAAACTGCGGATGGTAGGTCCTGTGTCCTGAACGGTCTGGCCATCCTTCTTGACATTCTTTTCCCACATATATGTGGAACCGAGCTTGATCTTGGTCTGTGACTCGAAGTGCGGCTCCTGAATCTGGATGCTGATGGCCCCCACGATGCCCTGACGGATGTCCTCCGGGGCATAGTCTTTCTTGAAGAATTCCTTGAGGGTCTTTACGATAGCTTCCCTGAATGCCGCAAGGTGAGTTCCTCCGTCACGGGTGTTCTGACCGTTGACAAAAGAGAGAATGTTCTCCCCGTAACTGTTTCCGTGGGTAAGGACTATTTCTATGTCCTTGCCTTCCAGATGGATCGGGGGATATAGCGGCTCTTCCGACATCGAATCGTTGATCAGGTCGAGAAGACCGTTGTCGGATTTGTAAACCGTCCCGTTCAGGTTGAGGCTCAGACCTCTTTTCAGATATGCGTAATTCTTGACGAGAGGCTCGACATATTCCATCCTGTACTCCACGTTCTCCCCGAACATATCCCTGTCTGCAGTGAACCGTGTCAGGGTGCCGTTCTTCTCCTTTGTCGCCCTTCTGCCGCTTTCGATGAGCACTCCCCTCGAATAATGCGCGAACGAACTCTCGCCGTCCCTGAAGGACTCCACATAGAAGTCATCGGACAGGGCATTCACGGCCTTTGTTCCCACACCGTTGAGACCTACGGATTTCTTGAAGGCCTCATCGTCGAACTTTCCTCCGGTGTTCAGCTTGCTGGTCACATCCACCACGGAGTTGAGCGGAATACCGCGTCCGTAGTCCCTCACGGTCACCTGCCGGCCTTCCACGGTGATGGATATGGTCTTCCCGAAGCCCATGGTGAACTCGTCAATCGAGTTGTCCACAATCTCTTTCAGAAGCACATATATTCCGTCACTCGGGTTGTCTCCGTTCCCCAGTCTTCCAATGTACATTCCGGCCCTGCGCCGGATGTGTTCGTTCCATTCGAGGGTCTGAATGTTGTCTTCGGTATATTTAACTTCGTTCGCCATATAGTTCTCGCAATATCCTGCAAAGGTACAAAAAACATTTGAAAAGTTTGTAAAAAGAAATAAATGGCATATCTTTGCCCGGATTTGTACTCAAATTTCTTAACCAAATGAGACGAGTAAGAAAACTACCTATCATCGTTCTGGCAGTCCTTATGACTTCCTGCGCTGACAAGCTGCAGGACTCCGGAAACCTTGAACAGCAGGGTATTGGAGAAGTCGTCCTGAACCTCAGTGCCGATGCCGGAACGCAAACCAGGGCGGAAAGTCCCCACGTGGACATTCCCGTCGATGCTTTCAGTGTGGAGATATTCAACTCCTCGTCAATCAGACTCTACTGTCAGAAATTCGAGCAGGCAAAGGCCGAGACAATCTCTCTCAATTCAGGAGAATACCGTCTTCTTGCAAAGTACGGGGATTCCCTCGGAGTGGGATTTGACAAGCCTTTCTATCTTGCCGACCAACCTTTCACGGTCCGTCCTCAGACAAAGGAAACCGTTGAAGCAGTGGCGCGCCTGGCCAATGTCAAGGTCGCAGTGGAGTTCGGTGACAATCTGAAGGCAGCCTATCCCGATTTCTACGCGGTTGTAAGGAACACTTCGGCCAATGTGAAATCTTCCCTCAAATTCCTTAAGGACGAGACCCGCAAGGGGTATATTCCGGGCGGAGACCTGGTCGTGGAACTCTATGCCGACGTGGATGGAAAGTGGATGTACTATGAGGCTCCGGCCCAGACCTGTGCTCCGAATGATTTCATCACCTTCAGGATTGACAAGGGAGCCAATTACGGCGACCTGACAGTCAACATCCTTGTCGACACTTCGGTTGAACAGATTGACAAGACTGTTACGATTCCCTTTGCGTCGGCTTCCGCTCCCGCACCCTCTGTCGAGGCGGTGGGATTCACCGAAGGCCGTTTCCCTGTCAAACAGGGAGACAGGACCGATGCTCTTGCATATTTCAGCGTAATGGCTCCGGGCATTCTTGCTTCCTGCTCCCTTGAGATTGATTCTCCTTACCTTTCATCCATCGGAGTGTCTCAAACGGTTGATTTGCTTTCCGCTACTGCATCCGATGCACTCTCACCGGCAGGAATCTGGTTCGGAGGTGACCTCCAGGCATTGGCCGTGGATCTGAGCGGTCTCGCATCTGTGCTTGCAAACACCGGTGCGGATCTTGGGACTGACCTCCAGCTTGCCTGCCTGACAATCACTGCCGTTGACCAGAACGGAAGGACGGGAACAGCCTCGGTTGCCTACGACCTTCTTCCTGAGGGTTCCATCACAATTGACCCCGGAATGGTCTGGGCAAGGAAGGTGACAGAGGCATCAGCCCGTCTGACATCCTCTGCAGGAGACCCATTGAAGATGTCTATCCAGTATTCTTCCGACGGACTGCAGTGGAATGATGTTCCGGTGACCGTTTCCGGCAGGAATCTTCAGGCTCAGAACATTGAAGGGCTCACTCCCGGACCTGAATATTCCTTCAGACTGATCTATGACGGGATTTACATCCTGGACAGCAAGACAGTC
>CAMEBJ010000253.1 GCA_945912085.1 uncultured Bacteroidales bacterium
TGTGGGGAAATGTCCTGTCAATTTCCTTCTCAAGGTCGTAGGACGGGGTGGTTGCACCGAAAGTGATTCCGGCAATATATTCCTTGTCGTGCGCCTGGAGGCTCTCGGCCAGTTTCGTCGCATTCCCGATGCAGACCAGAAGCACACCTGTGGCCAGCGGGTCCAGTGTCCCTGCGTGGCCCACCTTGAGATTTTTCTTCCCGAAATGCCTTGTTGCCTTGAATTTGATTTTCCGGATGACATCAGCTGAAGTCCAGCGGTAGGGCTTGTCCACCGGAATGATGATTCCTCCCGGGTAATCCCCGATGTCCCCGGACAGCCTTTCCGTTGTCCTTCCAAGAATTAATGCTTTGTTTGTCTCCATCAGTAAGTCCTGTATTGTCGAATCTCTTTCTCGAATCTTCTTGTCAGGGGATAGTCCGTCCCTCCTGCTGCCGTCCCTCTGCCTGCCGCATCTTTGTCTGCCTCATCTCTGCCTGCCATCCTTCCCCCTGTGCCGTCATTCCCGCAATTGCCTCCGAAATGTGCCTGAAGAAGTTGCTCCAAAAGCTTGTGGAAGTTCTCCCCGTGGTCCTGATACTTCAGATGGCAGAGTTCGTGAAGGATGACATAATCCCTCAGGTGTTCCGGCAGTCGCATCAGATGAAGATTGAGGTTGATGTTGTTCCTTGCCGAGCAACTTCCCCAGTTGGTCCTGTTGTTCTTGATTACAACCCTTTCGTAGGTGAATCCGTAGTGCGAAGCCAGCAGCTGTAGCCTGGCAGGCAACCAAGCCTTTGCAAGTTTCCTCATAGCGACTATGTCCTGCTCCGACATCTTTGGCCTGGCGGCGGCCCGGACTGCCAATTTCTTCCTTATTTCCCTGATTTTTCCGCGATTGGCCTCGAAAAATGTCATCCCGGCAGAATATGCAAGATATGCCGGAAGGGAAATCCTTATGCTCCCTTCCGGCCTTACACTGATGCTGATTTTTTTGTATCTGAAACTTTTTCTCAGCATTATTTCCCCGAATTCCGGGTCATTGACAATCTTTCCGGCCATATTTGAAATCTCCCGGTGTCCCGGCGGATTGTTGAATATTCCGAATATTCCTAAATTCTTAAGAATTAAGGAACTGAACCATCCTGTCAATCTCATCCTTCCCGAAACTGCACTGCTGTCCGGTGGAGAGATTCTTGATGTTCACCGTGCCGCTTGCAATCTCATCCCCTCCGATGATGGAGATAAACGGAATGTTTTTGCGTGAGGCGTAGTCAAACTGTTTCTTCAGCTTGCCGCTTTCAGGATAGATTTCGCAGGCAACACCGGCTTCGCGCAGGGCTTTTGCCGTCGAAATCAGTCCGCGGACCTCCTCAGCACCCATATTCGCAAACAGCAGGGTAGCCGAACTGCTCACCCCGGCCGGGAATTTGTCCAGACCTTTCAGAACGTCATAGATTCTGTCAGCCCCGAAGGAAATCCCGACTCCTGACATATCCGCCAGTCCGAAGATTCCGGTGAGGTTGTCGTAACGGCCTCCTCCACAGATACTCCCAATCGGATAGTCCTTTGCCTTGACCTCGAAAATAGCTCCCGTGTAGTAGTTCAGTCCGCGTGCGAGCGACAGATCGATTTCGACTTCCTGGCTGATTCCGGCTGCATCAATCAGAGCAAAAAGTTCCTCAAGTTCGTCAAGTCCCTTGAGACCTGTCTCCGACACGATTCCGGATGCGGATTTGCCCTGCATCAGATCCCTCATCTGAGAGAGCTTGGAGGCAGTGTCGCCACTGAGAGTGAGTACCGGCCTGATGACCTGAACGGCCTCGCTGCTGAGACCTTTCTCAAGCATTTCCGCCTCGACTGCCTCAAGACCGATTTTGTCAATCTTGTCGATGGCAACCGTGATGTCCACCACCTTGTCGGGAAATCCGCAGATTTCGGCAAGTCCCGTGAGGACCTTGCGGTTGTTGATCTTGATGAGGACATTAACGTCGAAAATCCCGAAGACCTTGTCCACAATCTGGACCAGTTCCAACTCGTTCAGAAGCGACTTCGAGCCGATGACATCCACATCGCACTGGTAGAACTCCCTGTAGCGGCCTTTCTGCGGTCTGTCAGCCCTCCACACCGGCTGAATCTGGTACCTCTTGAAAGGGAATGACAACTCATCCCTGTGCTGTACCACGAACCTTGCGAACGGAACCGTCAGGTCATAGCGGAGACCTTTCTCGCAGACTTTCAGCGAGAGAGCCTTGCTGTTGTAGGCCTTCTCACCTGCCTCAGGCAGTCTGAAATCCGAATACTCGATTCCGGAGAAAGCATCCCCGGAATTGAGTATCCTGAAAAGCAACTTGTCACCCTCGTCTCCGTATTTCCCGAGCAGGGTGCTGAGATTCTCCATCGCAGGAGTCTCAATCGGAGCATATCCGTAGGTTTTGAAAACGCTCCTGACGGTGTCGAAGATGTAATTTCTCCCTGCCATCTCGGCAGGAGTGAAATCCCTCGTGCCCTTAGGTATAGATGGTTTCTGAGCCATACTTGTCTGAGCAAAAATTATTTAAGCCTTTCCTGAAGGGCCTTTGCCTGCTCCTCGTAGCCAGGTTTGCCGAGCAGAGCGAACATATTCTTCTTGTAGGCTTCCACACCCGGCTGGTTGAAAGGATTGACCCCGAGGATGTAGCCGCTGATTCCGCAGGCTTTCTCGAAGAAGTAGAACAGCCCTCCGAGG
>CAMEBJ010000254.1 GCA_945912085.1 uncultured Bacteroidales bacterium
TAAACGCTGGCGAAAATTCCCCGGGCGAAATCCCCTCTCATAGGCACAAAATTCACCACCGGCTCATCAGCGCCGCCGACTCTCGCCAGATTCTGTCTGATTTCGTGCAAATGCTGGTGGCTGAACAATTTGTAAATTGAAAGATTGTCAGTGCGCCAGCTGAAATGGGTAGTCTCCCCGGGCTTCTTCCCTGCGCCGGTCGAGCCGGTTACCGCTGTTGTATGCACTTGATCTACAAGCAGTCCCGAGGCTGAGAGCGGAAGCAGTGCCAGTTGGATTGCAGTGGCGAAGCACCCCGGATTGGCAATGTCGTGCGAGTTGGCAATCTCCTCTCGCGCACTTTCGCAAAGACCGTAGGTAAAATGCCTGCCTGCATACTCTCCGTCAAGCCTGAAATCATTCCCCAGGTCTATTATCCTGCACTCCGGACTGATGTCGTGCGTGTCGATGAATTGTCTTGAAATGCCGTGCCCGAGGCAGAGGAAAAGCACATCCGGATTGTTCAGCTCAGTCCCGAATCTCAGGTCGGTCTCCCCGAACAAATCCCTGTGGACAGATGTTACAGGAACTCCTTCAGACGATGTGGTCAGCACTGAAACTACCTCACAATGAGGATGATTCAGCAGAATCCGGAGCAGTTCCCCTCCGGTGTAGCCGGTTCCCCCGGCAATGGCTACTCTCAATTTCTCCATCATCAGGCTTCTTTTCCGGTGACCTCTGAAGCCTCATCCTGATTGAGACTGTAGTAGATTTTCAAAGGATTGGCAATCACCTTTGTGAACCCTACGACATCCCTGCCGGTGTAGGAGCGGTTCATCTCGCCGTAAGAACCGAACTTTGAACTCATCAGGTCACTCTTTGCGCTGCAGCCGAGGACAGAGAAACTGTAAGGTCTCATTTCCACCTCAACCTCTCCGCAGACATTCCTTTCCATACTCTCCATCATCGCCTCCATGTCCCTCATCACGGGATCCAGGTACATAGCCTCGTGCATCTGCTGCCCGTACCACATCGAAATCTGGTCCTTCCAGTAGAGCTGGCCTTTGGTAAGTGTGTGTTTCTCAAGAAGATGATGCGCCTTGATGAGAATCAGCGGAGCAGCTGCCTCAAAGGCGACCCTGCCCTTGATCCCTATGATTGTGTCCCCCACGTGGATATCCCTGCCGATTCCGAAAGGAGCAGCAATGGCGTGAAGCTCCTTGATGAGGTCCACCGGATTCATTTTCCTGCCGTTGAGACTCACAGGCTCTCCTTTCTCAAAACCAATCCGGATGTGTTCCGGGGTAGTCTTTGTCACCTGAATCGGATAGGCCTCTTCAGGGAGCCATCCGTCAGACGAAAGAGTCTCGACCCCGCCGACGCTTGTTCCCCAAAGTCCCTGATTGATTGAGTATTTCGCCTTCTCCCAGGAGAAATCGAAGCCGTGCTTCGCAAGGTAGTCAATCTCCTCCTGCCTTGAAATTGAAAGTTCCCTGATCGGTGCGATGATTTCCACTTGTGGAGCCAGAATCTCGAAGACAATGTCAAACCTCACCTGGTCGTTCCCCGCTCCGGTGCTCCCGTGCGCGACGGCATCGGCTCCGAGTTTCCGGACAAGTTTCAGCACCTCAAGTGCCTGGAACACACGCTCCGAGCTGACGGACAACGGATATGTGTTGTTTTTCAGCACATTCCCGAAAATCAGATACTTGAGACCTTTGTCATAATAAGTTCCAGACACGTCAATGGTCGTGTGGCTTGCTGCACCCAGTGTGAGGGCACGCTCCTCAATGGCCTTCTCCTCATCTTTGGAGAAACCTCCGGAATTGACCATAATCGTGTGGACCTCAAGCCCTTTCTCGCTCTTCAGATATGGCACGCAAAACGATGTGTCCAATCCGCCGCTGAACGCAAGCACTACCTTTTTCTTCATATCCTTTTGTTTTTTATTGTTTTCGAAATATTAAACCCTCTTGATTTACGGTATATTAAACCTTTTTTTATTTACGGTATATTCAACCCTGTGCAGATGCCGTCGGGGCTTCCGTCTGGTGCTCCTGAGGGTCATAAAGGAGACCTGTGCAAAGGCACATCTTGAAATCATTGTTCTGCAGAATCTGGAAATTCCGGCATCCCTGGCAGCCTTTCCAAAATTCGGGATCATCCGTCAGAAATGCAAAGGGAACCGGCCTGAAGCCCAGTTCGTAGTTCATCTTCATCACGGCCGCTCCTGTCGTAATGCTGAATATTTTCGCATCCGGGAACTTTTCCCGTGACAGTTTGAAGATTCTTTCCTTGATTCTTTTGGCCACTCCCATCCCGCGAAAGGCGTGAGCCACAATCAGTCCTGAATTTGCCACATATTCCTTTCCTCCCCAGGTCTCAATGTAGGAGAATCCTGCGAACCGGCCGTCTTCGGCCACGGCAATGACAGCCTTTCCGGCTTTCATCTTTTCAATGACATATTCAGGAGTCCTGCGGGCAATTCCGGTGCCCCTTTCCCTTGCCGATATGAAAACCTCATCGCAGATTTCGTCGGCGTAAATGGCGTGGCTCTCATCAGCCACCTTCACATTTATTTCCATTCTCAGATTAATATGTTTTTAACTGTGCAGATACACAATGCCCCAAATGGCAAGACAAACCTTGATTGTCAATTGCAATCGGAAAAATCCTCTTACAGTTTTGGAGCGTTTCCAAAGAGGTGATATGGGAGGGGATC
>CAMEBJ010000255.1 GCA_945912085.1 uncultured Bacteroidales bacterium
GATCAAGGTCATCTCAGACAAGAAGATTCCAGCGGAAGGCTATCTGCTGAAAATTACTCCGCAAGGCATTTTAATCAGGCACTCGGACAGCGCCGGGGAGTTCTACGCAAGACAGACCCTCAGGCAGATGAGCCGGGACGGGAGACTGAAGGAATTAGAATGCTGTGAAATAGAGGACTCTCCGAGATTTCCTTACAGAGGGTTGCATTTTGACGTGTCAAGGCATTTCAGGAGCGTGGATTTTCTGAAAAAACAGATTGACGCGATGGCCATTTTCAAACTCAACAAGATGCACCTGCATCTGACGGATGCCGCCGGATGGAGAATCCAGATTGATGCATATCCCCGCCTCACGAGCTATGCCGCCTGGAGACCACAGGCTGTCTGGAAAGAATGGTGGAAACCGGAAAACAGAAAGTATGCGGACGAGGGTACTCCTGGAGCCTACGGAGGCTATTACACTAGGGAAGACATCAGGGAAATCGTGGAATATGCCGCACTTCGGCACATCGATGTCATTCCCGAAATAGAGATGCCGGGACACAGCGAGGAGGTACTTGCAGCCTATCCTGAACTTGCCTGTGGAGGCGTTCCAAGCGGAGGGGAATTCTGCATTGGCAGGGAGGAAACTTTCAGGTTCCTTGAGGGAGTTCTGGATGAAGTCCTTGAGATGTTCCCTTACGAATATGTACACATCGGAGGTGACGAAGCGGCACGGGAACGATGGAAGACCTGTGCTGACTGCAAAAGAAGGATGGAAGAGGAGGGGCTGAAGGACGTAGCAGAACTTCAAAGCTATATGATCAAGAGGATTGAGTCATATCTAAACTCCAAAGGAAGGAAGATAATCGGCTGGGACGAGATTCTCGAAGGCGGTGTCACCCCGGGAGCCACGGTGATGTCCTGGAGGGGGACAAAAGGAGGAATCGAAGCATTGAAGAACGGGAATGATGCGATTATGTGTCCCGGAGACTTTTGCTACTTCGACCACGCGCAGGATGCTCCTTTCAGGGAAAGGGAATCAATCGGGGGATATCTGCCCCTTGAAAAGGTTTACGGATATGACCCTGCATCGGGTATTGACGAAATGGAAGGCAAAACGTCCTGCAGGACAGGGCATCTGAAGGGGATTCAGGGTAATCTTTGGACGGAGTATGTCGTGGAGGATGAACACGCCGAGTATATGTACTGGCCAAGGGCTATGGCAATTGCGGAGACTGGGTGGAGCCGTGCCTGGAGGAAGGATTTTCGAGATTTCCGAGAAAGGGCACTCAATGCTCTGGAAGTAATGCGGGGAAAGGGTTACAATGTCTTTGACCTGGCAAACGAATACGGGGAGCGCAAAGCAGCCCTGACAGGAGTGAATCACAAAGGAATCGGAGCTAAAGTCACCTACAACACCCTCTACCACAAATACTATCCGGGAGACGGTGAAGGCACGCTGACTGACGGGAAGGCTGGAGGCTGGGCCAACAATGACGGAAGGTGGCAGGGATTCCTTTCAGATGTTGACGTTACCATAGACCTCGGACAGGTCACTGACATACACCTTGTCGGTGCAACCTTTATGCAAATCAAAGGGCCTGAAATCTTTATGCCGGAGAAGGCTGAGGTGTACCTTTCCATTGACGGCCGAGATTTCTTCCCTGCCGGAACAAGCTTCAATGACGTTCCTTCTGACATCGACGCAGAGATCTTCCGCGACTTCAACATTATCTGCAATGTCAGAGCGAGATATGTCCGCTATGCAGCCCGGCGTAACCGCTCCGTCAGAGGCTGGCTTTTCCTCGACGAGATTATTGTCAACTGACATCATTATTTCTGAAGAAGCTCTGGTCGTGCCGGGATTGCTTTCCTGGCAGAACCGGCTTCTTCGAGGGTACTGAAAAACCCTTTTCAAACTTAGGATATCCCTCTGAGAATTGAAATTTCTGACATAACCTCGTATAGGGGGGTCGAATATAAAAAACATATAGATTTAAGATTGGGGACTTTTTCAGTGCCCTCGCTTGACCGGGTATCTCATTCCAGAAAGACACGCGACATAACCATCCTCTTCATTACAGTTTTTCTGAGAATAACAGTAATCACCTTCCGTGAAATTCATTCGGTACGGGTATCGTGCCTAGAAGCCTTTGCAGTGGCATCCGTTGAGTCGAATGAGGTACCAGTGACCTCCAGTGTGAGACTACCCCCGTCAGAGTGGCCTCCAGGCAGGGGTCAAGCTCACTGAATGTAATATTAAATATGTAAGTCACTAAAAATAATTACTCCCGGCGGCTGCTCGCTGCAAAAGCCAACTGGGCTGTTTGACAGTAAGTGTTTCCTCGTTGATGTGTCAACAGAATACGAAAGAAGGGATGTTGCCACTTTGTCCGGAATATCGGCCTTTCCCCGGACAATTCCACCATTTATGCTCATTTTGTCCGGAAATCTAGGCTTTTCCGGGACAATTTAATCCAAAAGTAACCACCAGGGGACTCACAAGGCTTTGTCTTCCTCACATGTTGTCCTCACAGAGGCCCGTTTCTGAGAACGAGGACGGCTTCATCCCAGGTTTGTCCTCAGGGAAGTGGCTTTTTGAGAACGGGAACGGTTCCACCACGGGATTATCCTCAGGGAAACTGCTCGCTGCAAAAGCCCACAGGGCTGTTTGCTGATCGCTCGATTAAGGTAAAACATTATCATACCGCCTACCGGC
>CAMEBJ010000256.1 GCA_945912085.1 uncultured Bacteroidales bacterium
CATTGAGGTCAACATCGATTACCTGTCTGAACTCAGAGGCTTTCATCTCGCACATAGGGATGCGTTTGATGATACCGGCATTGTTTACGAGGATGTTGATGATTCCGACTTCCTCCTCGATCTTTGCAACCATTGCATTGACCTGATCTTCGTTGGTTACGTCGCAGACATAACCGTGAGCCTCGATGCCTTTCTCCTTGTATGCAGCAAGACCCTTGTCAACAAGCTCCTGCTTGATGTCGTTGAACACAATCTTTGCGCCTGCCTCTGCAAATGCAGTTGCAAGGGCGAATCCGATTCCGTAAGATGCTCCTGTTACAAGGGCGACCTTACCTTCGAGTGAGAAATTTACCATAATTTCTATAAATGTTTATATAAGGTTATTTCAATTCAGATGTTGCGCATCCGTCCATATCTCCGTAGTCGAGATTTTCTCCGCACATTGCCCAGATGAAGGTGTAGTTCTTCGTTGCGCAGGCTGAGTGGATGCTCCACTCCGGTGAGATGACTGCCTGCTCGTTCTTCATGAAGATGTGCCTTGTCTCGTCAGGCTGACCCATAAAGTGGCAGATGGCCTGGTCCTCAGGGATTTCAAAGTAGAAGTAAACTTCCATTCTGCGGTTGTGGGTGTGGGCAGGCATAGTGTTCCAGGTGCTTCCAGGCATAAGCTCTGTCATACCCATCTGAAGCTGGCAGGTCGGAACGACTTCCTTAACGAGCATCCTGTTGATGATGCGGTGGTTGCTCTCCTCGAGGGTTCCGAGCTCCATCTTCACTGCATCCTCGCGGGTTGTGAGGTGGTCAGGATAGGTTGTGTGTGCAGGTGAGGAGCAGAAGTAGAATTTTGCAGGATTCTTCGGGTCTAAGCTTTCGAAAGTCACCTTCCTGTCTCCCTTGCCGAGGTAGAGAGCCTCCTTGTACTCGAGGTCGAAGGAAGCGTCACCTGCCTTTACGGTGCCTTTGCCGCCGACGTTGAAGATTCCTATTTCACGCCTTCCGAGGAAGTATTCGTTGCGGAGGATGTCAATCGGTTTGAGTTCGACGGCTTCATTTACCGGCATCACTCCACCGGCAATCATTCTGTCGTGCATGGTATAGACGATGTTGACTTCATCGGCAGTGAAAACGTTCTCGATGAGATAGGACTCCCTAAGTTGTTTTGTGTCATAATGCTTTACATCGTTCGGATGTGCTGCATACCTTACTTCGCTGTTGATTTTCATATCTTTTTATGTAAATATTTATTATTTTCAATATGTTTCCGGTATATTGACTATATCATCTTCAGGACCGCGAACCGCGCAAAATTAAGTATCTTATTGGACTTTTCAAAAAAAACCGTTACCGTTAACGGAAATTTTGCAAAACTTTTCATGAGCGTTGAAAAAAGTATCTCTGGAGGCTTTGAAAAAACATCCGGGAGACTCTGGGGGAATATCCGGGATGGTGCAGTTTTTTTCTTGAAAATTCCTAAATCTCGAAATTGTGGTAATGCGGCCCGAACCTTTCGAAGGCCGCCCGGTCAAGGGATTCCCTGTGGTCTGGGTGGGCAATGCTGATGAGAAGTTTAGCCCTTTCCTGGAGCGATTTCCCGTAGAGGTCAACGGCTCCGTATTCGGTGACAACCCAGTGTACGTGGGCCCTCGTGGTGACAATCCCTGCACCTTCGAGGACGGTAGGGGCAATCTTGCTTTCGCCTTTTGACGTGCAGGACGGCATTGCAATGATGGCCTTGCCTCCCTGGGAAAGGGATGCTCCATAGACAAAATCGACCTGTCCGCCAACGCCGGAGTAGAATTTCAATCCGATTGAATCGGCGCAGACCTGTCCGGTCAGGTCAATCTGCACGGCTGAGTTTATGGCGGTCAGCCGTGGATTCCGGGACATTATGTAGGGGTCGTTTGTGTAGCCCACATCCATCATTGCAACCATCGGGTTGTCATCTATGAAATCATAGACTTTCTGTGAGCCCATCAGGAATGTCGAAACCAGTTTCCCCTTGTCAGTCACCTTGTTGCTCCCGTCTATTATACCTTTTTCGACCAGCTCCAGAACTCCGTCAGCGAACATCTCTGTGTGGATGCCGAGGTGTTTGTGGCCTCCAAGCTGGGCAAGAACCGCGTTGGGGATGGCTCCGATACCCCTCTGCAGGCCGGCTCCGTCCTCTATCAATGAGGCGCAGTTCTTTCCGATGGCCGTCTCAATCTCGTTCGGAACGCTGAAATGTGCGGGCTCAAGCGGGGTGTCGTCTTCCACGAAAATGTCAATCATCGACATGGGGATCATCGCCTGTCCCCACGCTCTCGGCACATTTTTGTTCACAACCGCAATCACCGTTTTGGCGCATTCTATGGCCGCGAGAGTGGCGTCAACTGATGTCCCGAGGGAAACGAAGCCGTGCTTGTCCGGAGGACAGACCTGTATCATCGCAACGTCGCAGGGCAGGGCACCGCAGCGGTAGAGCCTCTGTGTTTCGCTCAGGAACACCGGAATGTAGTCGGAATATCCCGCCTGGACACTTTTGCGCACGTTTGCTCCGATGAAGAATCCCTGATGGAAAAATATTCCGTCGTACTTCGGGTCAGTGTAGGGGGCAGGCCCCTCAGTGTGGAGGTGATGGATGTGAATATCCCTGATTTCGCCTCTGTCGGCGCGGCGGAGGACTGCGGCGAGCTGCTCTCCTCCACCGCCC
>CAMEBJ010000257.1 GCA_945912085.1 uncultured Bacteroidales bacterium
CTGATGCTCAGATGAAGGAAGCGGTTGCCAAGTACACAGGTTTCATCAAAGAGAATGGCGGTGAGATCGTGTACGAAGAGGACTGGGGTCTGAGGCAGCTTGCCTACCCAATCCAGAAGAAGACCACAGGGTTCTATTATTTAATTGAGTTCAAGGCTGACACTCAGCTCATCGAACTTCTCGAGACACAGTATCGCCGTGATGAGAAAATCATCCGTTTCCTTACTTTCGCGATGGACAAGCACGCAGTTGCCTACGCAGAGAAGAGAAGGGCTAACAAGCAGGCTAAATAATTTTGGAGGAAAGAATTATGGCACAGAACAGCGAAATCCGTTATCTTAATCCACCTGCAGTTGAGGTCAGGAAAAAGAAATACTGCCGTTTCAAAAAGGCAGGAATCAAATATGTTGATTACAAGGATGCAGAGTTCCTGAAGAAATTCCTGAACGAGCAGGGTAAGATTCTCCCTCGCCGTCTCACCGGAACTTCCCTCAAATTCCAGAGGAAGGTAGCTCAGGCAGTCAAGAGGGCAAGGCACCTTGCACTTCTCCCTTACGTTACGGATCTTTTGAAATAAGGAGGACAGTTGTATGGAGATTATATTGAAGAAAGATGTGGCAAAGCTTGGCCACGCTGACGACATCGTTACAGTAGCATCAGGTTATGCTGTCAACTACCTCATCCCTCAGGGATATGCAATCCTCGCAACTCCTTCCGCAAAGAAGGTTCACGCTGAGAACCTCCGTCAGAGGGCTCACAAAGAGGCTAAATTCCGTGCTGATGCAGAGGCTCTCGCAGCAAAGCTCGCCGAGACACCGGTAAAGGTTTCTGCAAAGGTAAGCGAAAGCGGCAAGATCTTCGGTTCAGTTACCACTGCCCAGATTGCCGAGGCTCTGGTTGCAGCCGGTCTCGAGGTTGACAAGAAAGACATCACCCTTGCTTCTGACATCAAGGCTCTCGGAACTTACGAGGCAACAGTAAAATGCTACAAAGACATCAAGGGAACTGTTTCCGTTGAGGTTGTTGCAGAATAATTTCCGGTTTACGGAAGACTTTTGGCCGATCCATTGTGGGTCGGCTTTTTTTGTGGCGTTTCAATTTGTCCTTGCGGATTACTCTTCTTCCGGGATTTCCGGGATGGCGCCGGCATATTTGCGCCATTTGTCAATCAAGGCCTGCATATCGTCTGGGATAGGGGAGTCGAACTGGAGATGCTCTCCGGTGCTCGGGTGGATGAAGCCCAGGGTCTTGGCGTGGAGGGCCTGGCGTGGGAGAATCTTGAAGCAGTTGCTGATGAACTGGCGGTATTTCGCGTAGATTGTGCCCTGGCGGATTTCCGCTCCGTCATACCTTTCGTCATTGAAAAGGGGATGGCCGATGTAGTTGAAGTGGACTCTGATCTGATGGGTTCTGCCGGTTTCCAGACGGCATTCCACAACTGTGACGTAGCCGAATCTCTCCAGGACGCGGAAATGGGTGACGGCGTGTTTGCCCCTGTCTCCCTCGGGGAAGACCTTGAAGCGCATCCTGTCGGACGGGTCCCTGCCGATGTTTCCGGTGATTGTGCCCTCGTCCTCGCGGATGTTTCCCCAGACTATCGCGATGTAGATTCTGTCGATTGAATGGACGAAGAACTGGCGGGCCAGTTTCAGCTGGGATTCCTCGTTCTTGGCCACCACGAGCAGTCCGGAGGTGTCCTTGTCAATCCGGTGCACAAGCACTCCCATCCTCTCATCCGGTGCATCGGCATCCTGGCTGATTCCGAGATGATGCGCAAGGGCATTCACCAGAGTGCCGGAGAAATGTCCGTGACCCGGATGGACCACCATCCCTGCCGGTTTGTTCAGGACCAGCAGGTCGTCATCCTCGTAAACGATGTCAAGGGGAATGTTTTCCGGCTTGATTTCCAGACCGCGCCTCTGGTAGGGCATCACGAAGGTGACGATGTCTCCCGGACGGACGATGCAGTTGGCTTTGGCCGTCTTTCCGTTGACTCTGATGTATTCCTGTTTGATTGCGAGCTGGATACGGTGGCGGGAGGTGTACTCCATGTGTGTTGCCAGATACTTGTCAACACGCATCGGAGCCTGTCCCTTGTCAAGGACAAACCTGTAGTGTTCGAACATATCTCCGCTCTGCTCTTCATCTGAATCTTCCGGGTTGCCTGAGAAATCTTCGAGGCTGTCTTCGAGGCTGTCTTCGAGGAGTTCCTCGTCAAGGATGTCGCCGTAATCTTTGTTCATTGCTGGTGTTCAAGTTCTTGATTTCTGGTGTCCGGGCCTGTCAGTCGATTGTGATGTGCTGGACAGGTGCAGCCGGAACCTTGTTCTTGTCAAGGGTCAGGTAAAGTGTCACTCCAGTTCCCATCAGACATTCTTCCTCTTCTGGAGACTGCCTGTAAACCATTGCATTGAGGGAATCGGAGTAGTCTTTCACCGTCTTGTCGAAATTCAGGCTTCTGATGTTGAGGTACCTGTCGTGGACGGCATCGACGGCATTGAGGTATCTTGAACCAACGATATATGGAACAACCGTGCGGTCGTCGGCAGGATTCAGTCCGACGACAAGGTCAATGACAGATTCGCTCTCCACCTGCACTCCGGGCATAATTTCCTTGTCGGACATTATCTGTTTGAGGACATTGTTGGTGGCTATGTCATTGACGTAGATCAGT
>CAMEBJ010000258.1 GCA_945912085.1 uncultured Bacteroidales bacterium
CCACCCTCATTGCGGACACCTCCTCAGTGAACAACCGCAGGCCTGTGGAATGCGGTCTGGCCGTGAGCGGACAGATCAAGAATCCTCGGCTGAACTTCTCCATAAACATCCCTGACCTTGATCCCGTCGTCAAATCCAGGGTGGAAAGTGCTCTGAGCACTGAGGACAAGGTTCAGAAGCAGTTCCTTTCACTGCTGATTTCCAACGGTTTCCTCCCTGACGAGCAGTCCGGGATTGTCAACAACTCGTCCGTGCTGATGTCGAATGTAACCGAAATAATGGCCAACCAGGTGAACAATATCTTTCAGAAACTCAACATACCTCTCGACCTGGGGCTGAGTTACCAGCAGAACTCGCGGGGAAGGAGCATCTTCGACGTGGCCGTCTCGACCCAGCTGTTCAACAACAGGGTCGTGGTCAACGGAAACATCGGCAACCGGCAGTACCAGACGAGCAATTGGAAAAGCGATGTAGTTGGTGACCTGGACATTGAAATCAAGCTGGACCGCCAGGGAGTGTTCCGACTGAACCTCTTCTCGCATTCCGCAGACCAGTATTCCAACTATCTTGACAACTCCCAGCGCAACGGAGTAGGTCTCACTTTCCAGCAGGAGTTCAACAGGTTAGGCCAGCTGGTCAGAAGAACCTTTGCAGGCAGGAAGAAACGCGAAAAGATGGAAATGGAAGCGATTGAAGCGGCCAGAAACGAGGAAAAGGTCAGATTGAAAATTGATTCTGAAGCAGAGAAAGGAAAAAGGAAATAAATATGGCAAAATTATATCTCATACCGTCTCCTCTTGGTGACAACGACCCGGCTGAAGTGCTTCCACGGACCGTTTTCGAGACAATTGCATCTGTCAGGAAATATGTCGTTGAGGAAGTCAGGACGGCAAGGAGGTTTCTCTCCCGTGCCGGGCTCAGGGGAAAGATTGACGCGCTGGAGTTCCGCGAGTTGAACGAGCACACGGAAATCTCTGAAATTGAGGGATATTTATCCCTGTTTGAAGACGGGTCCGATGTGGGGCTGATTTCGGAGGCTGGATTGCCTGCCGTGGCTGACCCCGGTGCCAGGCTTGTCGCTATGGCGCACAGCAGGGGAATCGAGGTCGTTCCGCTGACGGGACCTTCCTCTCTGATGCTTGCGCTGATGTCCTCCGGACTGAATGGACAGTCGTTCGCATTCTGCGGCTACCTTCCGGCAAAGACTGACGAGAGAAGGTCGCGCCTGAAGGCAATCGAAAAAATTTCCGCGGCACATTCCCAGACCCAGATTTTCATCGAAACACCGTACCGCAACGACGCGATATTCAAGGATATACTAACCTGCTGCAATCCTTCCACAAGGCTTTGTGTGGCCTGCAACGTGACTATGCCCGACGCTTTCATCCGCACTATGACAGTCGGACAATGGAGGTCCACCACAGTGGTCATCGGAAAAAGGCCCTGCGTTTTCTGTCTTCTCGCCTGATGCACAATATGGTATATCCAGAATGTTGAATATTTCGTAAAATATGACACACAATATTATAGAACTCGAAGGAATGGAATTCCACTCCTTTCACGGCTGTCTCGCGAGCGAGCGCTTGGGGGGAAATCTCTTCACTGTGGATTTCCGGGGAGAGACGGATTTCTCGAAGGCGGCGGAAAGCGACTGCCTTGAGGACACTGCTGATTACTCGCAAATCTACGACATCACGGCAAGGGAGATGGCAACGGCTTCAAACCTGCTGGAGAATGTTGCGGGAAGGATTGTAAAGGCAATAAGGGAGAGGTTTCCACAGTTCACATCCATCACCGTCAGGGTTTCAAAGCGCAATCCTCCCGTTAATGGGAAAGCCGGATGGTCGCGCATAACTATTACTGATTCAAACAAATGACAAAGAAGATATCATTTGTGACACTCGGCTGCAAACTGAACTATGCCGAGACATCCACCTACGAACGCAAATTCATCGGAAACGGATTCGAGGTGGTTCCGTGGAACGAAAAGGCGGATATATGCCTTGTGAACACCTGCAGTGTGACGGAACATTCCGACAAAAAATGCAGGAACATTATCAGGAAACTGCACAGGAGCAATCCACAGGCAGTCATTGTGGTGACCGGATGCTATGCAGAACTCCAACGGAAAGAGATTGAGGCGATTGAAGGGGTGAAGTTTGTGTTCGGGGCCAGGGAGAAATCACGGGTCGTGCCTTCCGTTGTTGAATATTTCCTTGAAAAATCTGCCGCTGCGGAGCAAGGCACAGAGCGGGACGGCGGAGAGAGTGCAGCATGGGAGAAGGATGTTTTTGCGGCTTTCTCAACCGGGGAGAGGACGAGGTCATTCCTGAAGATTCAGGACGGATGCGACTATAAATGTGCCTACTGCACAGTGCCTTACGCAAGGGGTGAGAGCCGGAATGTCCCGATGTCGGAGGTCATTGGACAGGCAAAGGAGATTGCCGCGACGGGGGTGAAGGAGATTGTGCTGACCGGGGTCAACACCGGGGATTTCGGGAAGAGCACGGGAGAATCGTTTTTTGAGCTTCTCAAGAAGCTGAACGATGTGGAAGGTATTGAGAGATACAGGATTTCCTCAATCGAGCCCAACCTGCTGACCGACGAAATCATCGACTGGATTGCTTCCGGGACAAAATTCCTGCCGCATTTCCACATTCCC
>CAMEBJ010000259.1 GCA_945912085.1 uncultured Bacteroidales bacterium
CATCGGAGAGAACATTTTCGGGGAAATGCTTTGAATCAGAGGAATATGTACTGGTCACGCAGAGGGATGGAATGGTTGTTTCTCCGAAGTCTGCGGGCAAAAATGAACCGGAAGGCATTGTAATCCAGACTGTCGGGGAATATTCTTTTGCGGGCATCCGATTCATGGTTGAGGTCTTCGACCGCCCTGCTGACCTGGTGCTCAGACAGCCCGATGGAGTCCTGATTCTCGATGCGGAAAGGTTGACTTTCCCTTTTGTCTGCCGACTCTGGCAAAGAGGGGACTGGTTCGTGCCTTTCGGAATGAAGGGGCGCAAGAAACTCAGTGATTTCTTTGCCGATTTGAAATACTCCCGGGAGCAGAAAGCCAGGGCTGTCATTTTCGCCACCTCCTCCGGGGAGACCTCCCGCATTGCCGCAGTCCTTGGCAAAAGAATTGACGAGACCTTCCGCATCACGCAAAAGACCTCGTCGATTCTGAGAATATCCCTGTTGTAGCCTGTTTCAGACTATCTGATTTCGATGTAGTAAGGCATCATCGCGTAGGCTTTTCCTGCCTTTGCGTCCTTCAGGTCGTTGAAGGCATTGCCCAGGCTCTCAAGAGGGGTGTCTGCAAAGATGTTAGGGGTATTCCCCTCAAAAGTCTTCATCAGCTTTTCGAAGGTGGTCAGCGGCTTAGGATACTCGGCAATCATCCAGTCAGAGAGGCTGGTGCTTTCTCCAGTTGAGGTCATTGCGTAGTTGATTGCATCCTCGATTCCGCCTATGCTGTCAACAAGGCCTATTTCAAGAGCATCGCTTCCTGCCCAGACTCTTCCCTGTGCGATTCCGTCAACGTAATCCTGCTCAAGATTCCTGCCGCGCGAAACGATGGAAGTGAATGTGTCGTAGATGTCATCCACGGAAGCCTGCATATATTCAGTTTCCGCGTTGTCAAGCGGCCTCATACTGGTGTACATATCCGAGTGCCTGTTGGACTTGACGGAAGTGAAGTTAACTCCGATTTTCTTTGTGGTACTGCTGAAGTCCGGAATGAGGCTGAACACACCGATTGAACCGGTGAGAGTTCCTGCATTTGAGAAAATCTTGTCGCAATTGTTTGAGATCCAGTATCCTCCTGATGCGGCATAGTCACCGTATGAAGCAATCACAGGTCTGGTCTCCTTCAGAAGGTCGAGTTCGGCCTTGATCATCTCGGATGCGAAGACGCTTCCTCCAGGGGAATTTACGCGAAGAACCACTGCCTTGACGGTGGAGTCCTTCCTGACATCGGCAATGATGTCCGCAAACTTCCTTCCGCTGACTTCCTCGTCTGCGTTTCCGTCAATGATGCTGCCCTCAGCGTAGATGACAGCGATTTTGTTCTTGGCCTTGTAGTTGGGGAGCACTTTCAGGGTGGCGTAGTCAGACAGGGAAATTGTCTGGCATTCGTTGAGGCTGGAGGCTCCGTAGAGTTCGCAGAATCTTGTCTTGAACTCTTCCAGGCTGACCAGCTCGTCAACCAGACCGTTTTCCTTGAAGTCTTCCGGAGAATTGAGTTTCAGATTGTCAATCAAGGCATTCAGTGATGCCTTGTCCATATTCCTTGACTGTGCCATCTCGCCTGCCCAATTGTCCCACAATGAGTTGATCATCACCTGGTTCTGCTCCAGGTTCTCCTTGCTTGCCGCATTCTTGATGTACATCTCGCCGGCTGATTTGTACTTTCCGTGACGGATGAGCTGCATATTCACTCCGGCCTTGTCCAGCACGTCCTTCAGGAAAATCAGCTGTGAGGAGAGCCCTCCAAGCATATTCATTCCTCCCTTGTAGCCCGACATAAAGATTTTGTCGGCTGCGGAAGCAAGGTAGTAGGAAGCGTTGCCAGGGTTTTCGATGTAGGCAATCACCGCCTTCCCCTGTGACCTGAAATTCTGAATGGTCTTGCGGAGTTCTTCGATGCCGGTCAGGTTGCCTGCCACCTCATCCGGTTTCAGATAGAGGAATTTGATTGCAGGGTCTTCGGCTGCGATGTTGATTGCCTGAATTGCCTGCCAGATTCCCAGATTGACCTTCTGGTTTTCAAGGCTGCCGCTCTGGAGCAATGCCATAGGGTCTGTCTCGCAGGTCTGCTCGGTGATTGCAAGCTCTGAAAAGTCTATTTTTAGGGCAGCCTCACGTGGCATAACAGGGGTGGTTTTCCCCAGGGAAGCCAGCGAACCGATCAGGGCGATCGAGAACAGGTACATCAAGATGCTGACAATCAGAAAGCCCAGCATCGATGCCAAAGTCATCTTTAGAAAATTTTTCATTGTCGTGTTGTTTTGTCTTTAATATGGACAAAGGTAAAGAAAAATCATTATATTTGCAGGTTGGTATGAAAGAAAAGTTTACAAAGTCGGTTGCATTTCTGATGCTTGCCTGGTACTGCGTGTGCCTGGTGGGTTTTGATGTGCACACCTGTTTCCGCAGTGGGGAGAGCATTGTCTCGTCGCTGCTGGTGGGTGCTGACTGTGAGGGACTTCATCATCATTGCGAGGGGGACCGGCATTCCGGTGGAGAATCTTGCCGTTGCGGTGCCCTGCTGTCTGATTCTGCAAAGTGCTTGTCCGAATCACCTGCCGGGTCTTCTGATTTGTCCGTTTGTCCGGGGACGCCCT
>CAMEBJ010000260.1 GCA_945912085.1 uncultured Bacteroidales bacterium
GGACCAGTATTTTACTCAACCGGTTTCGCATACAAACCTGCAAAGGTATTAAATTAACTGACGCACGCCAAATTTTGTTTTTCAGCGTGGCCGGGCGTCAGTGGCCGTCAGATTTTGAAATTGTTGATTTCCTCGACCAGACGGTTGATTATCTGCATCTTGCAGTTGTACAATCCGTCGGAGATGTCCACCTTGTAATAATGAGGATTGATGAGCCTCCTCTCACTTGGGCTGAAATGCATCAAAGTCTCCCTGTGGTATGTCTTCTTTTCCATCAGGCTGTGGAAAGGAGCACATCTGCGGCCGTTTTCCATCACTTTCTGCTGGAGGGCAGTCGCAGTGTAAGTGCCTGCCTCGAAGGTCTTGTACTTGTAGCGGTCGTACTCGTCGGTGATGGTGAATGTCTCTCCGCTTTCAATTTTCAGTGAAAGTTCATCCCCGCGCAGGCAGGTCACGTCGGCCTTGAAGATTTCCCCTTTCTCCGGGTCGTTCTTCATTATTCTGTAGGTAATCTGGAAGCCGGGGTTGATGAGCTTCGCCTTGTCCTCCGAACGCTTCAGGACCGGCTGCCCGTCAATCTGGACCAGTTTGTAGACATTTCCGAAGCAAGGGTTCGCCTTGCTGGTGGCAATTGCATCACCAACTCCGTAGGAATCGATTTTTGCGCCCTGTCTCTCAAGGTCCGTGATGATGTACTCGTCCAGGGAGTTGGTGGCGAAGATCTTGCATTTGTGGAATCCGTTGGCGTCCAGGATTTTCCGGCACTCGGCCGAAAGATATGCGAGGTCTCCGCTGTCCAGACGGACTCCGTAGCAGTAAGGGTAGTTGTCATCTATGCCTTTGTCCCTGTAGGCCCTCATAGCATTCACGATTCCGCATTTGAGGGTGTCGTAGGTGTCAATCAGAAGAATCAGCGGCTCGTTGCGGTGAGTGTCGATGTAGGTGGTGAAAGCCTCGTGCTCTCCCTCGACTGAACATCCGAAGGAAGTGACATAACTGTGTGCCATCGTGCCGGTCGAGCCGCATTCGAACATCACTCCAGTCAGTATGTTGGAAGTGTTGGCACAGCCTGCAATCACCGCAGCCTTCGCTCCGTAGGTGGCAGCCCAAGGACCGTGAGCCCTTCTCGAACCGAATTCGCTAACTGGCTTGTCGGTGGCCCGGCAGACTCTCGAAGCCTTTGTGGCGACTGCCATCTGGTGGTTCATTATGCAGAGCATCGGAGTCTCAAGTACCTGAGCCTCAATCAGAGGGGCCTCCACGATGACAATCGGCTGTGAAGGAAAGGCAATCTCCCCCTCGCGCATCGCATAGACGTTTCCTGTGAATTTCATAGCTCCGAGAAATCCCCGGAACTCCCTGTACTCCTCTCCCGGAAGGAATTTCTCAAAGGACTCCGGATCCATATTTCCCAGATTCTCTATCATTTCCAGCACTTCTTCCACTCCGCTGACCACAGCCCAGTTGTTGTTCTCAGGCGCTTTGCGGTAGAAGAGGTTGAAAACGGCAATCTGGTCCTTCTTTCCGCAGTCGAAGAAGGACTTTCCCATTGTATATTGGTATTTGTCAGAGCAGTAGGCGTTGTTAAGCATATCTCAGATATTTTAATAAATCTTGCAAATGTAGCAATTTCAGGGAAGTTTCTTGGATTTATTCCCTATTTTTGTGTTTTGTTTACGGAATATTTACTCTTTTGAGTTACGGAATATGAACAATTCGGAATATGAAATCCTGCTCCGCCTGTTCAGGGAATATGCTGGCTTTGATGCGCAGGACTGCACCTTGCTTCCGCTTTCCGGAAGCAACAGGAAGTATTACAGGATTTCCGGGGGAGGGAAGTGCGCCATCGGAGTTCTCGGCAGCGATGTGAAGGAAAACAGGGCTTTTGTCAGTCTTGACAGGCATTTTGCATCAAAGGGACTGCCTGTCCCTCAGGTATATGGAGTCTCGGAAGACTTCTCTGCCTATCTCCAGGAGGACCTCGGGACGGTGATGCTCTCAGACCTTGTGGCCTCAGCCCGCGAGACAGGTGATTTCGATTCCCTGCTCCCGCTGCTTCGCGATTGTGTCAGGTTGCTTGCCCGTTTCCAGTTCGAGGGCGGGGCGGATCTGGACTGGTCGGTGTGCCATCCGATGAAGGAATTTGACCATCAGGCGGTGATGTTCGATTTGAACTATTTCAAATACTGCTTTCTGAAGCCTACCGGGCTGGAGTTCGATGAAGTAGCCCTCGAAAATGATTTCAAGACTCTTGCGCGCGACCTTGTCTCCTGCGGGGACTGTGGCTCTTGTGGCATATCCGGTTCAGGCTTTTCCGTTGACACTTTCCTTTACCGTGATTTCCAGTCCAGAAACGTGATGATAAAGAACGGAGAGCCATATTTCATTGATTTTCAGGGGGGCAGACGAGGCCCGATATACTACGACGTTGCTTCGTTCGTTTGGCAAGCAAGAGCTAACTACCCTGCTCCGCTGAAAAAGGAACTGATAAAGCACTATCTCGACGCCCTGTCTAAATATCAATCTGTAGATGCCGCCGCTTTCGAGAAGAAACTAAAACTCTTCGTGTTCTTCCGCACACTGCAAGTGCTTGGCGCATACGGATTCCGTGGATATTTCGAG
>CAMEBJ010000261.1 GCA_945912085.1 uncultured Bacteroidales bacterium
TGTCGTTTGTGTGGAGAATTGTAAGATTTTGGGAATAGGCCGTCAATGAGATGACGGCGGATATTGCGATAATAAAGATTTTCTTCATAACAAGTTCAAGCATTACAGGATTGTCACCCGGGAATCAACCTTACCCTCAATCGGGCGACCTTCAATGCGGGCTTTCTGCACTTGGGACATCATCGCGTCGAAGATGTCGGTGTCTGTCCAGAGAATGTCTCCGCAGGCATAGTCCCCCAGTTTCAGACCATCCCCGCCCGTGACAAGGAATGAAATTGTTGCCAATCCGTATGTTTTGTCAGCTTCCACAGGTTTCCCTCCAATTTCCGCACTGACAAGTTTCTTGTCCTTGACCAAGATTCTGACCCCTCCGAGAATCTCTATTTTCGTGGCAGCCATTCCCTCCAGAATCCTGAGCACATCAGCCCCTTTGACAGGAATGTAGACGACCTGATTCTTGAAAGGGAACATCGAACGGATGTCATCGTAGAGTACATCCCCGGCAGCGATATTCACCCGGACTCCCCCGAAATTCCCGATAGCAAAATCGATGTGCCTGCCTGTAATCTCCCCCGCTGCCACCATAAAATTGTCAATGAACCAGTTGGTCAGCGAGCTTTCCGGAGCCTGTTTGACCATATCCTCCGGAGCGTACCCCACAACTTCCTTGACAATACTCATTGAAGGCTGGGCTTCAATGACAAGGGCGGCTACCTTCGGAGTACTTCCTGAGCGGAAAACCTTGCCGGAAGGCGATGTCCAGACATCACCGGAAACCTCTCCAAGGGCCTGCTTAACATTGTCCTTACCCGGAACCGACACTCCGGTCCGCGAACCGTCCATTGCATCACGCTTCCATTTGAAATCGCGGGCCTGTGCAGAAGTAACGGCAAAGCAGAGAACACAAAAAATGATGAAGAATTTTTTCATATACAGGAATCTATTTCTGTTTCAACCACTTCCACAAATCCTTAAATGTGGATTTCTTTCCGGACACGAGGATTCCCACCTTGTAGATTCGTGCGGAAATCCAGGCAAACACAACGAATGTAATGAGCAGCAGTCCGATTGACACGGCAAGTTCCCAGGCAGGAACCCCGAACGGAATCCTGGCAAGCATTACCATAGGGGATGTGAAAGGAATCATCGAACCCCAGAATGCCAGCTGACTGTCCGGAGCTTTGAATGCGTAGAAAGCAATGAAGAATCCAATCAGCAGAGGAATCGTCACAGGCATCTGAAGCTGGTTGCTGTCACCTTCGTTCTCCACGGCCGAGCCGATGGCTGCGAACAGTGAGGCATACAGAAGGTAACCCAGGACGAAATATACGATGAAAGAGAAAATAATGCTTCCGTAATTCAGATCCTTCAAAGTTGAGAAGATTGCAGACAGTTCCGGATTCTCCCCTGCAGCCTGCATCAGGGCAGCCGTCGGGTCTGTTGCATCCATTCCCGGCACTGAAGCCATCTGAGTCATCTGCTGAGCCCCCTGTGTAATTGAATCGAAATCCACGAATAGTCCGGCTGCACTGATGAGCACGAAGGCCAGCACAATCCACAGGAAGAACTGCGTAAGGGCCACGCAGGCCACTCCAATGATCTTTCCGAACATCAGCTCGATTGACTTGACAGATGAGACGAGCACCTCCACGACCTTGCTGGACTTCTCCTCGATGACGCTGGACATCACCATTCCGGAGAACATCGCTATGAACATATAGATTACCATCGTAAGTACAAGTGAGATAATCATATACACTTCAGAGGAAGTGATTTTCTCCTGTCCGTCCTCCCCGAGGGTGTAGGTAGCCACTGAGACATCCGCCTTGATTTCCTGCATAATGACATCAAGGTTCTCGATGTCGTAACTCCTCATCCTGCAATCCTCCACGGCATCCTCAGCCTTTGAGCTGATGTCCTCCTTGATGTCGATTCCAACAGGTTTCACCGAGTAGACCGTGGCCGTCACGTTCCTTGTCTGAGGGTCGTAGGCAGAGATGTGGAGCACTGCGTCATTTCCATTCTCCGAACTGACACCTGCCTTCAGGCTGTCAAGGTCGACTCCCGTACAGTCCTTGTAAACGACTATGTCACTGTCTGTCAGGTACGGCAGCACGATTCCAGATTCGTCGAGCACTTCCACCGTCTTGCATTTGTCCTTGCTCATCAGCATAATGACAGAAGGCACGATGCAGAGCAGAGCCATCAGAACCGGCACGACGAATGTGATTACGAGGAAGGATTTCTTCCTCACCCTTGTCATGTATTCACGGGATATGATTACCCCTATATTCCTGAATTTCATAGCTATTCCTCCGTAACAAGTTTAATGAATATGTCATTCATCCTCGGGACAAGTTCCCTGAAAGAATTGATTGTCACACCTTTGGCAAGAAGGTCTGAAAGGACTGAGGAAGTGTCCGAACCTTCCCCGATGGAAAGGACTGCTGTATGACGGCCCATCTGGTCCTCATCAGAAATGACCTTGAAAGGCGAGCCGGAAGCATCAAAGGCATTTCCGGTGTAAACAAGTTCCACATTGTTGTTTCCGTATTTGTGCCTGATCTCATCCACGCCACCTGTGATTACAAGGCGGGATTTGTTGATGAGTGCAATCTCG
>CAMEBJ010000262.1 GCA_945912085.1 uncultured Bacteroidales bacterium
AGGGCTGATGGCCTCCCTTTTTGTGAAGACCTCCTCATAGGTCATTGTCCGGACTTTTGCCGGAACCGTTTCTTCCTGCCCGATGTAAACAGGATTTTTGTCAAGACTGTTTTTGCCTCCGAACGCTTTCTTCGCATCACCGTTGAAAGCGTCAAGACGCATCTTTAATGCTTCCCTGATTCGTTTCCCTACAACAGTTGCTATTTTCTCATACCCAAATGCAGGCCCGACTTTCTCTTCCTTGTACACCGGCTGTAGAATTCTGCCGTAAATGGTTTCATTGTGAAGCTGTCCGCGCGGAGTCAACTGGACCCTCTTGTTGCAGCCTCCTTTCTTCCGGGTCTTGTTGACATTTTTGGTGACAACCTTCCCGGAGGATTTAATGGACACCAGAATCTCGCTGAGCCTGGCTTTGGCTTCATTCCGGAATTCTTTCAACGGCATAGGCGGAATGAACCGCAGCTTCCCTTTGGAATCCCTTTCCATTCGGTTACGCTCAATGGACATAACGACTGAAGACCTTTGGCTATGAGGGATGTCGCCTATCCCAAAATCATCCAGATTCACCCTGGCCCCGTCATCGACCCATTTAGGTACGCGTGCATTGAGATTGTTCAGATACTGAATATAGCTTCTTCGTGTGAAGGCAATCGTGAGCGCATCCATTGCATGATGCCTGTGATCATTCCTTTTGCTCCATCCGTCAATTTTCGGAATCTGCCGGCCGTCCCTGTCCGACTCGTAATGTGTCATTCCGAGTTTCTCGAACTTGTCCCAATTCAGCTCTCTCATCACATCGACAAGTTGCCAGTCTTCCCGGAGCCTGTCCGTGACCGAGCCTGTCGTTGAAACGACGAACGGAACAACTTCCTCCAGCATTTCCTTTGCCTTTCTTGAAATATATTGCGTGTCGCGCAAATCCCTCTCAATGAATCCCTGAGGGATATCAGCTTCACACATAAGCAGTTTGTTCCTCTTAGTCCTGCTGATTGCTCCATCCTTGAACAATTTCTCTACTCTGGCACTATAATCAGAAAGTCCCTCTTCACCATATTTCCCGGAAACGAAATCAAATGCCGTCTTGTCCGATTTTTCCAAATTTATCTGCCTCGCCTCAAGGGTCTTGTTCGAGAATGAGTCGTCGAACAATTTCGCTTGAGGGATAATGTGCTCAATGTCAAATTCCTTGGAAAACAGTTTCTCCTGCGGAATATATGTATTTGAATAGAGTGTGTGGAACCCGTTGTCCTTCAGTTCCAGATATAGTTTATAACGGATAAGGTCATTACGTGAAGGATTAGGAATATTGAACTCTTTTTTCAGAACGCTGATGAATTCCTCGTGTTGTGCCGTAGCCTTTGAAATGGCATCAGCCATCTCCTTTCTTTCGTCAGCGCTCTTCTTCAATTCTCGGGCAAGTTCAATTCTGATTTCATCAGGTTTTCCGTAGGTGTCTGTGATTTCATTGACCACATTCGCCATCTGATTGAGAATCTTTTCGACCAGAGGATTCCTCAAACTGTTTTTAGGAAGTATTGCGATATGGTCTGAATATTCTTTATTAAGGAGTTCCTCCTTTGTCAGGGATTTTGCGGAATGTCTGTAACCGGCATATCCGCAGGCAAGGCTGTATTCATTCCCCTCTTTCATATAGGGCAATATTTTGCGCATCGCCTTTGATGAGAGACTTCCGTAGTCCTGCCCGAAAGTTACTGAAGCCAGAATTTTTGCATTGTCCTCATCCATACCGGTCAGTTCCATCAGTTTCTCGACCAATTTTGCGTTGCCGGACAAAGATTTGTCTCCCTCGTAGGAATATAGCAGATGCCATAACCTGAACATAGGCTGTGCTTCGAATGCAGGGCCCTCCAGTCCGGAATCAAAATGCAGAAAGTCGGTTTCCCATCCCAGACTGTTGAATATGTCAGTTACGGTTGACAATGATTCCCCGGCCGGCATTTTTGAGAAATCGAATTCGTTGTGCCCTGTGTTGGCAATGATTGTTGAATATGCCTTGAAAAGGGCCGCCTGTGTGTCGTTCCCCTCAACTGACTTGAAATTCAGCCTCAAGTCTTTGGGATTCCTGTACAGGAGTCGGAGAACATCCTTGTCTGACATCCGTCCTCTGATGGAAAGTTCAGTAAATAGTGTTTCCTTGTCTGACTGTTCAAGAGGTTTTCCGTTGACTTTGAGATTGTTGAGAACCTGCCAGATTTTGAATTCCTGGAAGAGAGGAGATGACTTTGGACACACTTTCAGTCCGACTGTCCTGGTTTTCTCCTTGCCGTCCACCTTGACAGTGACTGTTCTTTTTTCAAATTCGCACAGCCCCACAAGTCCTTTCTGACTTTTCAGAGGTCTCTGGTAGAAGATGATGATGTCCCTGATCCTCTTCTGAAGTTCCGGAGTAAGTTCTTTGTGGAATCTTGACTGTGTCTCCCAGAGCTGTTCAAACTCGTCCATATAATCCTTGCGAAGGAAAACGATGTTCTTAAGGCTCGTATGAGGGTTCTTTCCGATGAGTTCCCAGAGATATTGGCCAACTGTAATCTTGTTGAAATGCAGTTCCTTGCTTCTGTCACTGATGCTGCCTAGCAGCCCGGAAGTGTTTTTTAT
>CAMEBJ010000263.1 GCA_945912085.1 uncultured Bacteroidales bacterium
AGATGGTTAGGGGAACAGGCATCCTGAAGGATTTGATGAAGGTCTCCGGTGAAATTTCCGACACCTATTCTTTCCAGAGCGCAAAAATCAAGAATTCCGCATTGAAGAAGGGGATTGGCTATTACGAGATGGCGATTAACAAATTCCTCGGCAACTCACTCATCAAGAGGCTGGAAGGTCTCTCTCCTGCAACTGATGAGGCTGTACGCGAGAGGCTTCGCCCTGATTTTAGTGAAGGTAGAGGAGACTGGATAGATGTCAGCGGAATGATTGCCCCGAAAGCTGAGGTGGAAAAGCTTCTGGATGACATCGAGTCGGGACGCATCACCACAATGGCTGAAATCCACGAGAGATTTCTCTTCCTGCACTCGCATTACTATGACCTCGAGTGGACCTGGGCTCACGATATGATGGAGTCCTTCTACGGAATCGACCTTGAGCAAATCACCAGAGAACAGGTCATCACTCTTGTGGAGACATGGAAGTCTTCCGTCACCGGTCTGGACCGCCTTGTCTACGAGGATGCAAAGAAGGAGTTCTCCCTGTCAGCAATGACCGGTTTCGGAGCCGACGGTGACAACGAGCAGAAGAACCAGGACTTTATGGAAGTGCGTGGCTGCCAGTTCGATTCCAATCCTTTCGTACTCGAAACCCTGGACCACATCAAAAGAAAGACGGCCCTCGGTGATGAACTGATTGGCCGTCTTCAATAGTCTGTAAGGCTCTTATTTGAGTGATTCAAGGCAGGCAGTGACATTCCTCCCGATGCGGGAGAGGGTTTCATCGAGCGAGCCCTCTTCGCCCCGGTTGAATTTCTCGCCGGTGATGTTCTCGTAGAGTTCGATGTAACGCTCGGTGATGCCGCTTACCACTTCAGGTGTCATCTCGGGAACCTTCTGCCCTTCCTGTCCCTGGAAGCCGTTTGCCATCAGCCATTCGCGGACAAACTCCTTTGAAAGCTGCTTCTGCCTCTCGTTGCGCTCCAGCCTTTCTTCGTAACCCTCTGCGTAGAAGTACCTTGAGGAGTCCGGAGTGTGGATTTCGTCCATCAGGAGAATCTTCCCGTCTTTCTTTCCGAATTCGTATTTGGTGTCAACAAGGATGAGTCCCATTTTGGCGGCAATCTCCGAGCCTCTCTGGAAAAGTGCTCTTGTGTAGTTCTCGAGCTGTTCGTAATCTTCCCTGCTGACAAGTCCTGAGGCAATGATTTCCTCCTTGGAAATGTCCTCGTCGTGGCCTTCTGCAGCCTTGGAGGTCGGAGTGATGATTGGCTCGGGGAATTTCTGGTTTTCCTTCATCCCCTCAGGCATCTCCACTCCGCAGATAGTGCGTTTGCCGGCTTTGTACTCCCTCCAGGCGTGGCCGGAAAGGTAACCGCGGATGACCATCTCGACTTTGAACGGCTCGCATTTGTGTCCGACAGTGACCATAGGGTCAGGAACGGCAATTTTCCAGTTCGGGAGGATGTCCTGTGTCGCATCCAGGAACTTCGCTGCAATCTGGTTCAGCACCTGTCCTTTGAATGGGATTCCTTCAGGGAGAACCACGTCGAATGCTGAAATCCTGTCCGATACAACCATCACAAGGTAGTTGTTGTCAATGTCGTAGACATCACGGACTTTTCCTACATATTTTCCTGTCTGGCCCGGAAAATTGAAATCGGTCTTTACAATTGCTGCCATAAGTTGTTGGTATTGGGTATATTAAATATTCTGTTTCCCTGCCCCTGCACTTCTGTGTCCGGGGTCTTCTCAAACGCGCTGCAAAAGTAATAAAAAATCCGGTATAAAGAGAGCTATCTGCAAAAACAGAATATGGGGCTTCGACCCGGACAAGTGTGAATCATTCCGGACAAGCATGAATCATTCCGGACGAATAGGAATCAGTATTCTGTCAGTTTAAGGCGGTATTTCCGGCTGCCGAAGTTTGTGAAATAAAGATTATCTCCGGTGTGCAAAGTATCAGGGGAGGTGTTGCAGAGTGCCTTCCTGCTCCAGTCCAGAGGATTCACCTCAAAGCTGACCGGGGCCTTCACACCCTCGCAGACAAAGCCCAATTGTTCATATACCTTTCCTTCTGACCATTCCAGGTCGGCGTAACTCATTATGTCATCGGGATTTTTCTCTTCGATGAAGGCTTTCAGAATCTTTCCCATACCTCCGGTGACCCTGACAGACGGCAGTGATGAATATCTTGTCCATTCAAAGGAGTGGATTTCCTTGCCGCCCTTGAGCCATTTGCGTGCCGAGGAAAAGGTCGCGACTGCCACCAACTCTCCCTCTGTCAGTCCTTTGCGTGATCGTGCAACAAAGAGCCCGAGATGGTGTTTGCCTGAAGCGTAACCGTAACTGTGGCAGCGCTCCAGAAATTCCCTTGCAGTGATTTTGTCAATCCGCCTCACGGTACAGTCCCGCGCAAAAATACTCCTGTGGAGTTCAACGTGGGAGAGCAGCCGGGCCTTCATCATCCCGTTGGAACGTCTCCAGCGGTCTGAGGTGACCACAAGGGGATATTCACCATCCTCACCCTGCCATCCGAGGATTGCTTCTGAAGCAAGCGCCTGTTGCGCAATGGCTTCTTCCCAAGTTCGTGCACAGACATCCAGAGGAGCGATT
>CAMEBJ010000264.1 GCA_945912085.1 uncultured Bacteroidales bacterium
ACCTGACCCCCTGCGGTCGAGGTCAACCTCAACTTCTATCCGGGTTTCTGCAGTCTTACGGGAGACTACCGCACTTCGTGAAGGAGCAGGCTGCGGCCCGGCAGGAGACTCTGGATCGAAATATTGTCTGACCAGCATCAGCAGACGGTCATTTTCCTGTGGCGTTCCTATGGTGATTCTCAGGCAACCTGCACAACCGGTTGCAGAAGAGCGATCTCGGACAATTACCTTCTTTGCAAGCAGGAAGCCGTAAAGTCCACGAGGATTCTTCACCTTGACCAGCAGGAAGTTGGCATCGGAAGGCCAGACCTTTTCAATTCCCCTGACGCAGCACAGCTCAGCCGACACCCTCTCGCGCTCTCTTTTGAGGACATCGATTTCTGAGCGGATATCACGGTTCAGGAGGCTTGATGCCGCCATCATCGCCGCTGAGGAAATGTTGTATGGATACTTGACCTTTGCGAACAGATCCATTACCTGAGGATTCCCGAATGACAGTCCGATTCGCAGGCCAGCCATTCCAAAGGCCTTCGAAAGTGTCTGAAGGACAATAAGATTGGGATATTCATCAATCAAAGAGACAAGACTGCGGCGGGAGGAGAAATCAATGTAGGCCTCATCAACCACCAGGATGCCACGGAAATTTTCCAGTATGGTTCTTATGTCCTTTTCCTCAAAGCTGTTTCCGGTCGGGTTGTTCGGAGAACAGACAAACATCAGCTTCGTCCTGCTGTCACAGGCATCCAACAAGCCGTCCACCGGTAATGAGAAATCTTCCCCGAGAGGGACACGGTGCACGGCAATGTCATTAATGTCGGCTGCCACCCTGTACATTCCGTACGAAGGGTCTATGGTCACGGCATTGTCCTGTCCCGGAGTGCAGAAGATTCTGTAGCACAGGTCAATCGCCTCGTCACTGCCGTTTCCTATGAAAATCCGGTCCACAGGCACTCCCCTGATGGCTGCCACACGGTCCTTCAATTCTTTCTGCCTGGGGTCGGGATAGCGGTTGCTCCCGTTCCCGAAAGGGTTTTCATTTGCATCAAGGAACACCCCGGAGGACATCCCGCATTCATCCCTTGCTGTCGAATATGGCTCAAGGTTCCTTATATTCCGGCGCACCAGCGCCATCACTTCTTCTGTCTGCATATATTCTATTTTCTGATCAAACTCCACTGTTACGTTACATTCCGGCCGGGTGGCCAGAATCATTCTGACCTGCCCATTCTCAGAAGGGCGGCACGGGCGTGGGCTTCTAGGCCTTCTGCACGGGCCATTGTGACTATGGTCTCTCCAAGGGAGGCTATTCCCTCGCGGGAGAGTTCCTGAATGGTCATCTTCCGCAGGAAACTGTCCACATTAACCCCGCTCATCGAACGGGCCCAGCCGGAGGTGGGAAGAGTGTGGTTGGTGCCGCTGGCGTAATCCCCTGCACTTTCCGGCGACCAGTTCCCTATGAACACACTCCCAGCCGCACTCACCCTGAGAGCCTTTTCCCAAGGGTCGCGCGTTGAGATGATGAGATGCTCGGGAGCATAGGCATTCACAAAATCAATCTGCTGCTCTTCATCCTCCAGAATGACAACACGGCTGTGCCTCAAGGCCTCTGCCGCAATTTCCCGTCTGTCCAGAGAGGCAGCCTGCTCCTCCACACAGGCCTCCACCCTCAAAGCGAACGACCTGTCCCCGCACACCAGAACCGACTGGGAATCCTTCCCGTGTTCAGCTTGGGAAAGCAAGTCGGAGGCCACAAAATCAGGGACTGCCGAATCATCACAAAGCACGAGAACCTCAGAAGGGCCTGCAGGCATATCTATTGCCACATCCCTCGAAACAAGTTCCTTTGCCATAGTCACATAGCGGTTCCCCGGACCAAAAATCCTGTCCACCTTCGGGATGGATTCCGTACCGTAGGCCATTGCAGCTATCGCCTGTGCTCCACCTATTTTGAAGACACGGTCAACTCCGTATTCCTTTGCCGCATACAGCACGGCAGGAGCCACCCTGCCATCCTTTCCGCAAGGTGTGCAAAGAATCACTTCCCTGCATCCCGCCACTGAAGCCGGTATGGCAAGCATAAGGACGGTGGAAAACAAAGGAGCGGAGCCTCCCGGGATATACAGCCCGACTCTCCCCAGGGGAACAGGCCTCTGGACACATCTCACTCCCTCACTGACAAAGAGATCCACCTCCCGTGGCATCTGTGCGGAATGAAATCGGAGGATATTCTCTCCGGCCCTTTTCACAGCCTGCCTGAGTTCCTGAGGGACAAGTGAATATGTCTCTTCTATTTCCTCCTGCGAGACCTCGCAGCCACCCTCAAGGGAGACCTTGTCAATCTCCTGCGACAACTGCTTAAGCGCAATGTCACCATCCCTGCGGACGCGCCCGACAATCGAAGCAACCCGCTCTGCAATGCTCTGCTCATCTGTCCTTACCCTTTCCACAAGGGACTGCCACATCTCGCGTGGCGGATTCACGAACGTTTCCATATATTCCAAAACAGATTAAGGATTCTTACCTCTTATTCCTACAGCACGACCTTGTCGAGATTCAGAACGAGTATTCCTTCCGCACCGATTCCCTTGAGGTCTTCGATTACATTCCAA
>CAMEBJ010000265.1 GCA_945912085.1 uncultured Bacteroidales bacterium
GACCTGTTTTGAGGACGAGAGGGAGATTCCCGATCGGGTCGGGAATGACGTTGGTGGGATTGTCCTCAGGGATATGGTTTTTTGAGGATGGGAAGGCTTTCATCCCGGGTTTGTCCTCAGGGAGGCCCTGTTTTGAGGACAAGCGCAGTTCCAATGCTGTGCCGTCCTCACAGAGGACCTGTTTTGAGGACGAGAGGGAGATTCCCGATCGGGTCGGGAATGACGTTGGTTGGTTTGTCCTCAGGGATATGGTTTTTTGAGGACAAGTTCAGTCCCATCGCCTTGCCATCCTCACAGAGAATCTTTTTGAGGACAAGCGTTGGTACAAAGATTCGTCATCCTCCCTCCAGTACATAACCCAAAGTGTATTGGACTAACAAGTGACTTGAAAATGTCCGTAAAATTTACAGTTTTCCGGATAAAAGTGCTTAAAATCACATTAATAAGGGGCTGACCAAAAAGTCCATGAATATCATCTGAACTATGCCCTTCGGGCTTCGCTCGATATGACAGACTTTTTGGCCAGCCTCGATAATTCCGGGTAGTCCCTATTTCAGGACTGTCTTGAAGAAGTCATTGCCCTTGTCATCCACCAGGATGAATGCAGGGAAGTCCTCCACACGGATTTTCCAGATTGCCTCCATTCCGAGTTCAGGATACTCCACGCACTCGATTGACTTGATGTTGTTCTGGGCAAGGATAGCTGCAGGGCCTCCGATTGAACCGAGGTAGAAGCCGCCGTGTTTCTTGCAGGCATCGGTCACTGCCTGGCTCCTGTTGCCCTTGGCAAGCATTATCATACTTCCGCCGTGATCCTGGAACTCATCCACGTATGGGTCCATCCTTCCGGCAGTGGTCGGTCCCATTGAACCGCAAGGCATTCCCTGAGGTGTCTTCGCCGGACCGGCGTAATAAACAGGGTGATCTTTCAGGTACTGAGGCATATCCTCTCCTGCATCCAGACGGGCCTTGATTTTGGCGTGAGCTATGTCACGGCCAACTATGATGGTTCCGTTGAGGGAAAGGCGGGTCGAAACAGGATATTTGGAAAGTTCAGCGCAGACTTCAGACATAGGACGGTCAAGGTCAATCCTGACTGCATCGCCCTCACCGGCATTGCGGAGTTCCTCAGGAATCAGTTCGTAAGGTTTGTCATCCATCTTCTCAATCCATATTCCGTCTGCATTGATTTTTGCCTTGATGTTGCGGTCGGCAGAGCAGCTGACACCAAGACCGATCGGGCAGCTTGCTCCGTGACGCGGAAGGCGGATGACGCGGACATCGTGAGCCATATATTTACCGCCGAACTGTGCTCCGAGGCCGATTTTGTGGGTTTCCTCAAGCAGTTGCTCCTCAAGCTGGATGTCACGGAAAGCGCGGCCAGTCTCGTCTCCGGTTGTCGGGAGGCCGTCATAGTAATGGGTTGAAGCCAGCTTGACTGTCAGGAGGTTCTTCTCAGCAGACGTTCCGCCGATGACGAAAGCGATGTGGTAAGGAGGGCAGGCTGCCGTTCCGAGACTCTTCATCTTCTCCACGAGGAAAGGGATGAGGGTTCCCGGGTTCTGGATACGTGCCTTGGTCTCCTGGTAGAGGTAGGTCTTGTTTGCCGATCCGCCACCCTTTGTGACCATCAGGAAACGGTACTCGTCACCGTGGGTTGCCTCAATGTCAATCTGAGCCGGAAGGTTGCACTTGGTGTTGACCTCATTGTACATATCCAGCGGTGCATTCTGCGAGTAGCGGAGGTTCTCCTCAGTGTAGGTCTTGAAGACTCCGAGGGAAATGGCTTCCTCGTCATCGAAGCCGGTCCAGACCTGCTGGCCTTTCTCACCGTGGACAATGGCCGTTCCTGTGTCCTGACACAGAGGGAGTTTACCCTTGGCTGCCACCTCGGCATTGCGCAGGAAGGTCAATGCCACATACTTGTCATTCGCACTCGCCTCCGGGTCACTGAGAATCTTCGCAACCTGCTCGTTGTGGGAGCGGCGCAGCAGGAAACTCACATCGCGGAAAGCAGTGTTGGTCATCAATGTCAGGGCCTCAGGGGTTACCTTGAGGATTCTTTTTCCTTCAAACTCAGAGGTTGAAACAAGTTTCTCCGATCCGGGAATCTTGTAATATTCCGTCTT
This sequence comes from uncultured Bacteroidales bacterium, assembly GCA_945912085.1. GTDB lineage: Bacteria > Bacteroidota > Bacteroidia > Bacteroidales > UBA932 > Cryptobacteroides. The sequence goes on from CAMEBJ010000265.1 coordinate 2,130, forward strand.
GTCCTCGCCAAGTTGGAACATTGGGGCATATTTGAATTCCATACCTTTATAATTAATGTTTGTTTATATTGTCTATTTCAGTCTGGATTCCGTCCAGGAACTTTGCGGCGTGGGCACCATCCATCTGGGTATGATGGAACTGGAAGGAGATTATTTCCCGCCCTCCATCAGGAAGACTTTCATAAATTCGTTGAGGTCGCCGTCGAGGACGCCCTGGGTGTCGGAGGTTTCGTAGCCGGTGCGGAGGTCTTTGACCATCTTGTAGGGATGAAGGACATAGCTGCGGATCTGGGAGCCCCACTCGATTTTCTTTTTCTGGCCCTCAAGTTCAGCCTGTTTTGCCTGGCGTTTCTTGAGTTCGATGTCATAGAGACGGGATTTGAGGATGCGCAGGGCATTGTTCCTGTTGTCGAGCTGGGACCGGGTTTCAGTATTTTCAACTACGATACCGCTCGGTATGTGGCGGACACGGACTCCT
>CAMEBJ010000266.1 GCA_945912085.1 uncultured Bacteroidales bacterium
TGAGAAGGAACTGACGGAAGAACTCGACAGGATGGACGTACTCTACATCAAGGAGGAAGCCCTCGAGCAGGACAATCCGCCAATCAAGCTGAAAAACAACCGTTTCAGCAAGCTGTTCGAATGTCTGACAGGAATGTACGGTATGCCGGTCTACGGTGAATGGGACCCGACTCCGGTTCTGTCGATTTTCTTCTTCCTCTTCTTCGCGATGTGTATGGGTGATGCGGGATATGGACTCATCCTCATCATATATGGCATCCTGCAGGACAGGAAAATCATCAACATCAGTATGTTTGACGGACTGGGCAAACTGATTGCCACTCTTGGAGTCTCCACTCTCGTGGTCGGATTCTTCCTCGGAACCGCATTCGGAGTTGATCTGACAACCGTTTCCTGGATTCCTGACAGCCTGAAAGGTCTGATGCTCACAGGTGACATTACCATCGGAGGTTCAAGTTACTCCATCCAGATGGTACTTGCCCTTCTGATCGGTGTGTTCCACATCTGCCTTGCGATGACAATCAAGGCTTTGCTCTACACAAAAAGATTCGGATTCAAGGAGAATATCAGCACCTGGGGATGGCTTCTGCTCATTTTGGGAGGCATCGTCACGGCATCTCTGGCAATGATGGGAGTACTTTCCGAAGGTGCGACAAAGATTACCGTCATCGTAATCGGAGTGATTTCAGCCCTCGGAATCTACATATTCAACAAACCTGGACGCAACCCTCTGATTAACATCGGAGCAGGTCTTTGGGACACCTACAATATGGCTACCGGAATCCTTGGCGACGTCCTCTCCTATATCCGTCTCTATGCCCTGGGGCTTGCCGGAGGTATGCTCGGAGGAGCCTTCAACAACCTTGGAGGGATGGTTCTGGGGACCGACCCGACCTGGCAGTGGCTGCCATACGTGCTCATCCTGCTGTTCGGTCACGTGCTGAACCTTCTGATGTCCTGCCTCGGAGCCTTCGTGCATCCGCTTCGTCTGACTTTCGTCGAGTATTTCAAGAACAGCGGATATGAAGGTAAAGGAATGAAATACAATCCATTGAAAAATTAACAAATTAAATTTAATACTATTATGCTTAACACAATTCTTGGTTATCTCGGTCTGGGCCTTATGCTTGGCCTTGCCGGTGTCGGTTCCTCAATAGGAACAACAATTGCGGGAAATGCCGCTGAGGGTGGTCTAAAGAAGAACCCTGAAAAATCTTCTGCATATATGATTCTTTCAGCGATGCCTGCAACCCAGGGTCTCTACGGTTTCGTAGCATTCCTTATGTGGATGGGCAAGGACTTCGCTGCTGACGGCGCTATGCTTTTCGGAGTTGGTATTTCCGTCGGTTTGGTTTGCCTTTTCTCGGCTATTCGCCAGGGACAGGTTTGCGCCAATGGTATCGTGGGAATTAGCCAGGGGCATGATGTGCAGACTAATACTATGATTTATGCGGCTTTGCCGGAGTTCTATGCTATTCTAGCTCTGGTAGCTGCCCTGATGATTTGATTATTCAATATGATGGTGATTTCTGCGTTATACGACTTGTTGACTCCTCACAACCATTAGGTTGCTCCGGGGTCAACTGCGTCGCAAGCCTTGAAATCCTAAAAAAAAGCAAGCCGATTGAAATTCAATCGGCTTGTCTTTTAAGTAAACTAAAGAATATTGAGACTTTGCTCCTTGATTTTCTCAAGGTCATCCTTCATCCTGACAACAATCTTCTGAATGTCAGTGTTGTTCGCCTTGGAGCCAGTCGTGTTGATCTCACGTCCCATCTCCTGAGCGATGAAACCTAATTTCTTGCCGGGGAACTGTTCATTGTCGATAGTGTCAAGGAAATATCGACAATGCTGGCGGAGCCGTACCTTTTCCTCATTGATGTCAAGTTTTTCAATATAAAATATCATTTCTGCCTCAAGACGGCTCTGGTCCGGCTCAAGTTTCAGTTCCTCGAAACGAGAAAGGATTTTCTCCCTCACCAGTTCCGTTCTCTGTTTCTCGAACTGCTCCACCTCATCAACGTACGACAGGATGGAGTGAACTTTTGCCGTAACATCCCTGTACAGCACTACACCCTCCCTTGAACGGAATTCATCGATGTGGTCAAGTGCCTGATTAACTGCATTCTCCACAAGAGACCAGTTCTCCTCGTTGATGACATCGGCCTTCTGAGTGTCAACGATGTCAGGCATCCTGAGCATTGCCTGGAGAAGAACCGCATCGGCCACTTCGGAACGCCCCCAGATATTCCTGAAATTCGGAGAGATTCCCTCCACAATCTCAGAAATCTGTGAACAGTAGGACTGCAGCACTTCCCCATTGAGGCGCTTGGCCGTCTCCGCCTGGTTCGGTTCGTAGGTAATGAAGAAATCAATGTTTCCCCTGTTCATCCTGGCAGCAATCAACTTCCTGACCTCTATTTCCTTGTCCTTCGGAAGAAGGGATGTCTTTATGCTGATGTCGGCCGTCTTCCCGTTCAGCGACCGAATCTCGACCGTCAGTTTTCCGGTCTTCAAAAGTACTTCGGCTTTTCCGTAGCCGGTCATCGATTTTATCATATATGTCGTATATATTAAATTTCAAACATATATATGATA
>CAMEBJ010000267.1 GCA_945912085.1 uncultured Bacteroidales bacterium
CTTGCTGTCATTGTTGGTGATGAACCTTCCTGAAATATAGTCCATCGTTTCCAGTTTGTCCGGAGCCGGATTCCAGTCAATGTCGTAGATCTGTGTGCCCGGAACGGCAAAGGTCTCGGCGCATCTTGGGTCGCGGTTTGCGAACGGATCGTGAGGGTCGAAGCCGCTGCCTGGCTCGTCTATGGTCTTTCCGTTGGTCATCTCGTAGGTCGCAAGAAGCTCCCAGGAAGGCTGTGCATTGTGCGTACATCCCGCAGAACGGGCGATGAATGACCTGATACTCTGTGTGGTAGGCTTTCCGTCACCGTCAATCTCAAGGTCGTTGGAATGTACGATGGAGAAAATATTCTCGCAATGTTTCGTCTTGTCGCGGAACATTGCGCCGTAGTCAGGGTAGAGGTCGTAGCAGTCCAGATCCATACAATCCTTTGCGGCCTGGGCCGCAGTTTTGTAATCCTTCTGATAGAGAGCGATTCTGGCTTTGAAAGCGTATGCTGCACCTCTTTCAACCCTTGTGACCTTTCCGTTGTTGTTCTTAAGCGGAAGCCACTGCGCGGCATAGTCGAAATCTTTGTAAATCTGCTCCAGAATGACTGCCTTGTCGGTCCTTCCCATCTCGAAGGCCTGCTCAGGAGTGATGGATTCAAGGTAGAAAGGAGCGTCACCCCAGAGAGTGATGATTCTGGAGTAGGCGTATGCCCTGAAGAACCTTGCCTCGGCGCGGAGGGAGTTGAGTTCATCAATGCCGTATTTCCCCTCAAGTTTGTCGCAGGCATCCAGGATGCGGTTTGCACGGCTGATGTTCTTGTAGGAGTAGCTCCAGGTGTTCTTCACGTTGATGTTGCTCTTTGCCGTCGATGCGTCAATTGAGCCGTTTGCAAAAGGATATATGTTTGTCCTCTGCGACCAGTCGTCGGTGTTGCGGTCCATCACCCATTCCGACTCGATGAGGTAGAAAGTGCCGCGGTAGAAGTCATTCAGTGAGATTCTCACTTCATCCGTCGTGGAGTACCAGTTTTCGCTTGATGCCGCAGCCGGAGGGTTGAGGTCCAGCTTGGCGCAGGAAAGAACTGTTGACGCTGCTGCAAGTCCGACCGCAATGTGTGTATATATTCTTGATTTCATATTTACTAGAATTTAAGGTCAAGACCGATTGAATATGTTCTCGCAATGTAAGATGAATCTCCGGCCTCCGGATCCCATCCTTTCAGGAAGTGGTCGAAACAGTAAGGGTCGTCGATGTTGAAATACACGCGAAGACCTTTGATGCGCGCTTTCTTGAGGAGGTCCTTCTGGAAGGTGTAGCTGAGGTTGATATTCTTGATTCTGAAATATGAACCGTCAACCAGCCAGTAGTCGGACATCTTGTAGTTGTTGTACTCGCCGCTGTTGTGGCTCAGGCGAGGATATCTTGCCTTGAGGTTCTGTTCCTCGGTGTTGTACTTGCTCCAGTAGTTGCGTGAGCCGTCAGCATTCATCAAAACCGAAGGGGCAGGGAGCCACTGAGCCTGCAGAGGACGGACCATTGTCTCGCTCAGACGCGACATCTGTTTGCCCACTCCGTTGACCAGAACGGAAAGTGACAGTCCCCTCCAGCCGAGGTTGATGCTTCCTCCGTAGATGAAGTGAGGGAGAGAACTTCCAAGGATGACTCTGTCGTGTGTCTCGTTTATGATTCCTTCAGGCACCCCGTCAGGGCCGTTGACATCCTGATATTTAATGTCTCCCGGCTTGACAGAGGAAACCAGCAGAGCACTGTTGTCAATCTGCTCCTGATTCTGGAACAGACCGTCTGACTTGTAGCCATACCACGCGCAATACTCCTCACCCTCGGTAATGATGGTTCCGTTTGAATTGAACACCTGCTTGCCGTTGAGGTTGCCCATTATGGACCTGTAGTCTGAGAGGTTTGCGCTGATTCCATAGCTGAAGTCGCCGACAGTGTCGCTCCAACCGAGTTTCACCTCCCAGCCGTTGGTGTGCATCGTTCCGGCATTCCTTTCAGGAGAGCTGTAACCGGTGAATGAAGGGATTGCAACCGAAAGTAGCATGTCGGTAGTCTCCTTGTAATAGTAATCCGCCGTGAAATCAAGCCTGTTGTTCAAGAAGGATGCGTCGATTCCGACATCCCAGCTCCAGGTCTTCTCCCAGTGAACGTCCTGGTAGGCATAGTCTTGCTGTGCTCCGGTCATCACCTGGACAGGTTTTGTCCCGTTGCTGTCGTGCATAATTGCACTGTTGAAGGAAATGTAGGTCTGGTAAGGATAGTTTCCGATTCTTTCATTTCCGAGGGAACCGAGGGAAGCCCTGATCTTGAGGTGGTCGATCCCCCTGACGTTCTTCATGAATTTCTCGTTGGAGATGACCCAGCCGATTGACCCGGACGGGAAGAATCCCCATCTGTGGTTCCTGTGGAAGCGTGAGGATGCGTCACCCCTGGCATTCAGCTGAATGTAGTACCTTGAGTCGTAGTTGTACATCACTCTTCCGAAGAATGAGCGGTAGGCATTCTGGTAGGCGTTTCCTTCTGTGGAAAGGGCATTCGTGTTGGCAGGGTCGAGGTAAGGGAAGTTGGAAAGTTCCCTCT
>CAMEBJ010000268.1 GCA_945912085.1 uncultured Bacteroidales bacterium
GAGATTGTGGTCCCCCACCAGGATTTTGCCCAGATGTCCCTTCCCGTAGTATGCGAGGAAGAATGTTCCTCCTGCTGGCCAGTATTTCTTTTCTGTGTAAGAACGGTTCAGACCTATTCCCGCCTCAATTCCGTTTTCGCAGGAAAGCCTGTATTTCATTCCGTAACCGACTTCTGCCCCCTCCTGGATTCTGACCGAATTTCTGAACTGAAGTTTGTGGGTGCTGCCCCGGGAACCGGCAGACTGGTCTGACCGGCCGGGAAGGGAATCCGACCGCAAAGAGATGAATGGGGCCAGCGCTGACGCAATTTCAGGCGAAAAGCCGTCTATCAGAGATAGTTCAGCCAGGGAAAGAATGTCACCGGAGCGGTCCCGGCAATCGGTCAGGGTGGCGACCTGGTAAGGCGTGAAAAGGCCGCTTGAAAGAAGTCTGCTTTTGGACGCGGCGTTTACGGACAAGGGATGGGAGAACCAGTGCGACAACAGTTCAAAGGTCTGCTCATCAATGTCTTCAGGATTATCATCTCCAATCAGTCCGGCGATTGCCCCGTACACATCCGTCTGCGGAGCCGTTTTGTCTTCTCCCGGGCTCTGGCTGGCTCCGACTGTCTCAAGGACACACAAAAAAGCCAATGCGAACGACACCCTCAATACAACTCTGCTCATATTTTTCCTCCCCTCTTCAGGAGTACCCTCACATTGCCCGCCCCAAATGTAGAAAACACTATCCGTTTATTGAAATGTTTTGCTAATTTTGTGCGTTTTTTTAAGATGCAGAGTATATGGACAAGGTCAGACTTCACGACAAGACATTCAGAACATTCATCAGCAACGAGCAGTTGAATGCCGCAATCGACACACTTGCTCAGAAAATGAACGAAGACTTCAAGGGATGCACGGACGTGCCGGTGCTGCTCTGCGTGCTGAACGGTTCGATAATGTTCACTGCGGAACTGATGAAAAGGCTCGATTTCAATCTCCAGCTGGTTTCCATCAAACTTACCTCTTACAGCGGCACCTCTACCACCGGCCAGGTGCGTCAGGCAATGGGGCTTACCGCCGATGTCAAAGGGCGCAGGGTCATCATCGTGGAGGACATCGTTGACACGGGTCACACAATCGTCGAACTTGATAGAATTCTCAGAGAGAAGGGGGCCAAGGAAACAATGGTCTGCACAATGCTGCTCAAACCAGGGTCCTACAAGATGGACTGCCCGGTCAAATATGTCGCAATGGAGATTCCGAACGATTTCATCGTAGGTTTCGGCCTCGACTATGACGAAATAGGCAGAAACCTCAAGGATATATATATTCTTGATGAAACCGCTCCTGAGGAATAATATTTTCTGAATATTTGCTATATGTAATAAGGTATATGAAATATTTCATTCTTTTTGGCCCTCCGGGCGCCGGGAAAGGCACCCAGGCCAGCGCAATGGTAGAAAAGTACAATCTTCATCATATCTCGACAGGAGCATTGCTCCGCAAGGAAATCGCTGCAGGCACTCCCCTCGGAGTGGAGGCGAAGAGACTCATAGATGCAGGCAATCTGGTGCCTGATGAGATTGTGGAAAGGATGATAGAATCCGAATTCAGGACAGTCACAGGAGTAGATGGATTCCTTCTGGATGGCTTCCCACGTACCGTTTCACAGGCCGAGGCTCTGGATGCTATGCTGGCTAAGTCTACCGAGGAGGTCACTTCCGTGGTTTCCATAATGATTCCAGACTCGATGATCAGGGAGAGAATCCATCACCGCGCCACCATCGAAGGTCGTGCAGACGATGCAAAGGACGAGACTATCAACAATCGAATCAGGACTTACCACGACCAGACCGAGCCTCTGATTGACTACTACCTGAAGGCCGGGAAATACAATGAGGTTGACGGGCAAGGCTCGATTGAACAGGTCCGCGATCTGATTTTCACCTTGATGGACAGGTTTTAGTCTTTCTGCCGGGATTCTATGAAAGCAGTCTGGACTATTCTCCTGTTGGTGACATCCAACATCTTTATGACATTCGCCTGGTACGGCCACCTCAAGCTTCAGGAGATGAAGATTTCCACGGGGTGGCCTGTTTTTGCGGTCATCGTATTTTCCTGGTGCATTGCATTCTTTGAGTACTGTGCGCAGGTTCCGGCAAACCGCATCGGTTTCATTGGCAACGGAGGTCCTTTCAACCTGATGCAACTCAAAGTGATTCAGGAGGTTATTTCCCTTACAGTCTTCACCGCAATGGCCCTTGTGATGTTCCGCACACAGACTCTGCAGTGGAATCACATCGCCGCCTTCCTCTGCCTTGTCCTCGCCGTCTTCTTTGTCTTTCTGAAATGATTCAGGATGGTGCTGTGCCCGGTCCTGAATATTACATATTCCTGAATATTACATATTTCGAGACAAAAACAAAATATTTATATTTGTCAAAACTAAAATTTTATAAATGATGAAAGTACTGCTGCTTTCATTGATATTTGCTGTCTGGATTCAGGCAAATGCCAATCCGATGGGGAAGGCTTCAGATATTATACCGGCACCTGAGAGGGTTGTCATCAAGGAGGGGGTCTGCAAACTTGACGGC
>CAMEBJ010000269.1 GCA_945912085.1 uncultured Bacteroidales bacterium
GGCAAGAAGGCCGTTCTGGTCGGCGTAATTCTTCAGGGTGCGGGAAAGTCCCATCTTGAATCCCTGAAGATGTGTACCTCCTTCGATTGTGTTGATATTGTTGACGTAGGAGTAGATTTTCTCACTGAAGCCGGTGTTGTAGCGGAGGGCGACCTCAATCGGAATAACCTTGTCGGTTTCCAGACAGATCGGAGTCTCGATGAGCTTCTCGGAACCGGCGTCCAGATACTCGACGAATTCCTTCAGGCCATCCTTGGAGTAGAACACATCCCTCCTGTAGTCCTCGGTCTCATTGCCGTTCTCGTCAACATCCTTTACCTTCTCCCTCAAATCAGTGAGAGACAGAGATATTCCCTTGTTCAGATAGGCAAGTTCACGCAGACGTCCGGCAAGGGTGCTGTAGTTGTAAACGGTGGTCACCGTGAATATCTCCGCATCCGGATGGAATGTTACGATTGTACCAGTGTCGGATGCCTCGCCAACGACCTTCACCGGAGCAAGAGGCTTGCCTTTGGAATACTCCTGCACGAAAACCTTGCCCTCACGGTGGATTTCAGCCCTCAGATAGTCAGACAGGGCATTAACGCAGGACACACCCACTCCGTGAAGACCTCCGGACACCTTGTAGCTGTCCTTGCTGAACTTTCCTCCGGCGTGAAGGACTGTCAGCACGACCTCAAGGGCCGAACGGTGCTCCTTCTCGTGCATTCCCGTCGGGATACCTCGTCCGTTGTCCTTTACGGTTATTGAATTGTCCTCGTTGATTGTTACTTCGATGTGCGTGCAATATCCGGCAAGGGCCTCATCGATACTGTTGTCAACCACCTCATAGACAAGATGGTGCAATCCCCTCTCCCCTATGTCTCCGATATACATTGAAGGCCTTTTCCTAACGGCCTCAAGACCTTCCAGAACCTGGATACTATTCGCGGAGTACTGCTCCGCAGCAGAATTCATCACTTCGTTTCCGTCCATATATTCCGAAAAACTTTACACATTCCGGGTCACGCCGAGCGGAACCCGATTTCATTAAAATTACAAACGGACAAATTTAGCAATTTTTCGCGTTTATTGAAAATTTTTCTGCCTCAGAAGCGGAAAAGATGACACCTGCAGGATTTTCCGGCAATTACAATGACAGGGTGATTCCAGCATTGAACCATATTCCGCTGCCACACACGAAAGGAGTTCTCATCACTTTCATATTCAGGAGATTCCCTCCGTACATCCACAATGACAGGACACGGTTGAAACGGTATTCAAGCGACACTCCCAGGTCGGCATAACCCGGCACATTCAGCAACAGGGGAGATTCCGGAGAATATGGATTGTCAAACAAGCCGGAACATCCGAGGGATGCCGTGCAGTGGACTCCGGCATAGACTCTCCTGCGCCAATTGTAAACGATGTCGGCACCTGCCGTAAACTCTTCCGGAGCGAAGACATTGCGGGATTTCTTCAGAACGTCCGTGCTCCGATAGTCCAGGGAAATGTCCGCCCTGAGATCCTGTGAACGCCAGGACAGGTCGGCCTTCACGTACCAGGTGTTGCAGTCCGAATAGCCTATGGCCGGCATTGCGCTGCCGTCAGCTCCCGGTATTGCCGAATCCAGCAGAAGATTGTTGTGGCAGGCATAGCCTCCGCGCACGTCGTAAGAAAATTTCGAAGCGACGTTTCCTCTCAGGCCTATTGCGGCATTCACCCTTTCAACGCTGTTGTCAAGAAGAGGAGTACCACCATAAAGTATTGAGTAATATGGATTTCTGCGCAGCTGATCCGAATATCTGTTGATATTTTCACCTCCTTCAGAGACAAAGTATATGTCAAGATAGTCGCGCACCGCCATAAAACCGGCCTCGATTGCCGGATAGATATACTGGCCCTTGTTTGCGTGCATAGTTGAAGCTTCGCCTCCCCAGTCGCCGCCTGCAAGGAACGAAAGTTTCACTCCCAGGGAAAGCCTCCAGCGGTTCTTGTTCAGCACATATTTCGGGGTTATGCTGACATTGGTGGAATAGGACGAAAATGCCTGAGCATAATCGGAGATATCAAGTCCAAAGTCAATCAGGACTGAAGAATATTCGGAAAGCACCGGTCCGAACGAAGCATTTAAAGTCAGGTCATTTTCCACAAGATTGCGAAACCCGTCCCGAGACTGAATCCTGTCCCTGCCGAGGAGATATTTCACATTCACGTCATAGAGGAAATATCTATCCTCCCTGCGGTTCGACGCCACCCGCAAGTCAGCGGTGAAAGCATCGAAGTTCCTTGTTCTCAATGTGTCTTTTCCGGCATTTCCGAAATATCCGAAATCAAAGGAGACATAGCCGGTTCTCCAGTCCGCCCTGCCGTTGATTCCAGCATTGGTCAGGGAACAGTAGCCCTTGTAGGAATCTGTTCGCGTCCCTTCCCGGAAAGGAGCCAGTGAGCAAGCCCGGTAGTTTCCGAAATATGACCTGTGGGTTCCATACACGCTCATAGTGAAAGGAGCCTTGCCGAAACGCGGTGTAAAGACCAGATCGGCAACAGGATGCAGAGGA
>CAMEBJ010000270.1 GCA_945912085.1 uncultured Bacteroidales bacterium
CAACTAGCTGCACTCTTTCTGCATCTATTTTCGGTGGTGGGATTGTTGGCAATCCCTTAATTTTTGTTTTTATGAAAAAAACTATAGTTGCATTTGTCCGTTTTGTCTTGTCCTGTACGTTTGCCCTCGCGCAGGAAACCAAGTCGAAGGAGGAGCGATTCAGGGAGAAATTCCCGTTCAGGTATGAAGTGAGGTTCGGATGGTCGGGCTATCCTGTGTTCGATGACCTGAATTATGGGGGCAGGACTTGCTGTGATGTGGAGCCCTGGACCGTCCCGGACATTGACAATTTCTACGGCATCCGTTACGGAGATTCCTACATGACAGGAATCCTGTCCGGAGAGTTCGTGGTGCAATTCCGCAGGTGGTTCTCCCTCGGTGCGACATTGGGCGTCAACGGGATGTGGAGAAATGTGTATGACACTACGGAACCTCAAATGAAAAGTACAGAGAGGGGTGCGGTGGTCACAATCCTTCCGACAGCCTATTTCAACTGGGTGAATCTGAAGTATGCCAGATTCTATTCCGGAGTCGGACTGGGTGTCAGTGCCGGATGTTTCCACGATAAGGTTTACTGCTTCCCAGCCTTCCAGGTCATTCCTGTCGGGGTCAATGTCGGCTACAAGGTGTTCTTCCTTGCCGAGACTGCTCTCGGATCATCCTGGCTGGGAGGTAAAATAGGTGTAGGTGTCAGATTCTGAAAATGGAGGAAGTTGTTATGAAGAAAATATTTACTGTTTTGGCAGTTTGCTTGTGCTGCGTCTCCTGCGTCTTTTCTTCAGGGGATTATGGCTCCGAAACCAATTCCCGCTACAATCTGATCAATTATTCGGACATTCTCGTTGACAAGTGGCTCCTCGTGCCTCTTGACATCACCAAGACTGCAATCTTTTTTGATGAATATCTCACCCTTTCGGATGAGGAAAAGATGAACAGCAGCACAATCATTCCGGATTCCGTTGTGGAGGCTGCTGACGGGGTTTACAGTTTCAGCGCTTCATTCGGGGGGCATTTTGTCAGTTGTGTGGTTGACACGAAAAACAAGTCGATTTCCGATCCGGATGCCGAATGGGAGTTGGCCTGCGCTGAAATCCATACCCCTGATCTGCATTACGGCTCTTATTTGGGAGAAGATAAGAGAATCGTTCTTTCAAAGAACGTGACCTCTGAGGAATGGACGATGACTATGAAGGATGTTACCGTTGAATTCAGACGTCTTGCGCCATCTGCATCCGGACTCCAGCGCTGGGAGGTCAAGACACAGGGGAAGGAAGTGTCCAAGGTGGACAAAAAAACCTTTGCCGAGTTCGCTTCCGACGGTTATATCACTGTCAGTGAGTACATCCGCAGTGAGGATTACGGGGATGTCAAACCTGTCAGGAATTACCTCCAGGGGACTTTCTTGATGAAGTCCTTCAAGGAAAACCGCGAGTTGGACCACTGCGAGGCAACCTACAAACCGGGATTTCAGACCCTTTATACCACTAGCAGGGACTGAGTTCTCTCTCAGAGAACGAAGTCATTTTCCGCCGGCCGGTGGACTGACAAATATTCTTGAGACTGACAAATCGTCAGTCTTTTTTTGCCTTTTGCCGCCTGTTGGGGCGGATTCGCCCATTGGAACATATTTTGACTTGTGTGTCCGTGTTAATATGTATATATAAATTAAAAGATATCAATTATGGCAAACAAAAAAGGTACAACCGGCACAATCGGGGTGACGACGGAAAACATATTTCCGGTGATTAAGAAGTTCCTTTACTCGGATCACGAGATTTTTCTGAGGGAACTGGTCGCAAACGCAGTTGACGCGACTCAGAAGATGAAGGCTCTTGCCGCCTCCGGCGATTTTAAGGGCGAACTCGGGGACCTTAAGGTCAGAATCGAACTGGACGAGGCTGCCAAGACGCTGAAAGTCATTGACAACGGTATAGGTATGACTTCGGAGGAAGTTGACAAATATATCAACCAGATTGCGTTTTCTTCGGCAGGGGAGTTCCTCGAGAAATACAAGGACCAGATTGGCAGCATCATAGGCCATTTTGGACTCGGATTCTATTCCGCATTTATGGTCTCGAAGAAGGTCACCATCGAGACGCTTTCCTGGAAAGAGGGCGCGAAGGGTGTGATGTGGAGCTGCGACGGGTCGCCTGAGTATGAGATGTCTGAATGTGACAAGGCTGACAGGGGTACTGTCATCACCCTTTACATTGACAAGGACGATGAGGAATTTGCTGCAAAGGGCCGTATCCAGACCCTTCTGGACAAGTACTGCAAGTTTATGCCTGTGCCTGTGGTCTTCGGAAAGGAGCAGGAGTGGAAGGACGGCAAATATGTTGACACCGACAAGGACAATGTCATCAACAAGGTTGAGCCTCTCTGGGCGAAGAAACCTTCCGAGTTGAAGGATGAGGACTATGCAGAGTTCTACAGGGCCCTGTATCCGATGGGTGAGGAACCGCTGTTCCATATCCACCTGAATGTTGACTATCCTTTCAATCTGACGGGAATCCTGTAT
>CAMEBJ010000271.1 GCA_945912085.1 uncultured Bacteroidales bacterium
AAGGCATTACCCTTGAGTTGAACTCTTTCGGCAGGGAAGTGAGGTTGTTGTAGGAAAAGTCAATCGACAGGATGTTGATTGCATTCTTGTACTTGAAACTGCCTTCAGGAATTTTCTCAAGCTGACATCCTCTGATGTTGATATTCGAAATCAAGGAGTTGCTCTGTGCGAATTCAAGTGGGAATGTGCCCAGAGGGTTGTTGCTCAGAGTGACTGTCTCCGCACGGATACCCTGGTATGTGCCTCCAACCCCGTTTTTCTCAAATTCCGTTATGTTGTTGAAAGAGAAATCGACAGACTTCATAATCATCTTGGATTCCGCATCGAAGATGTCGGGGAGCTTCGTCAACCGGTTGTTGGAGAATGACATAGATTCCACGTCATCGAATCCGCAGAAAATATGTTTCCCGTCCACTGACTCAGTAGGAATTTCCTCCAGCTGGTTATTGCTGAGATAGAGTTGAACAGGATTGACATCCTTTCCGAATGCTTTCTCAATCTTCCTGATTTTGTTGTTGGAAAGGTCAAGAAGACCGATCTTCTTCATCAGGCTGAACTCTTCCGGAACGACTTCCAGATTGTTTTCAGAACAGTAGAGAATCTGGATTACTTCTGATGAGGCACCGCTTGCAAAGGCCTTCAGGCCGTTGTATATCTCGGTGGCTGACATCTGACGGTTGTTGGAAATGTTCAGGGATTCAAGAGACGGGATTTTTGTGATTGCCATTGGAAACTGAGTCATCTCCGGGCAGTTGTAAATCTCAAGGTCTGTCAGTTTCTCAAGCTCTCCGATTCCGTCCGGGATTGTCTTCAGTTTGCCGTTGGCAATGAAAAGTTGCTCGAGATTCTTGAGATATTTGATTTCTTCCGGAATTGAAGTAAGTCCGTTGCAGAGTTGTCCGTGCACGATGTCCATCGGTTTGACACGCATTTTGCCGGTGCCCTTCTCAATGATTTCCTCTTCCTTCATAGTGTTGTACATCTCTATTTCAGGAATGGAGATATTGTGCTCCATCAATGCCCGTGCAACAGGCTCGGACATCTGTGTCGCAGGGTGTTTTGCTTTGAGATATGCCTTGTGGGCCTCCATCCTCGTCATTCCGGCAGGTCTGCCCACTGTAGGATCGAAGTTGATCAGATTCAGGTCGTTGTGGGTTCCCAGGTACAGCACTGCAAGCTCCATCAACTGCTTGATGGATGCTGGCAGGTCTCCGTAGAAACCGAAGTCGCTGAGGTTGATCGATGCCACGCGGCCGTTGGAGTGAAGTTCCACTCCAGGCTGGTCGCCCCATAGGTCGATGTCCTTGTTGAAGTCCCAGTTCGTTCCCTCCCTGAAATCCTGTCCGCTGTAGTACCAGTCCTCGCCTCCGAGAGTTTCCCAGATTTCTTTCAGTACTGCATAGTCCTTCAGATATTCATCCGAGAGGCTGAGCGAAATTTTGATATCCGCCTTTGTGGTCCGGTTGTCCTCCACAGTGAAGGCACTGTCCTGAGGCAGGGTATTGGTCTCAAGAATGCCCTTTGAGGAGTTGCAGGTCTCATAGGAATGGACACGCCAGGTTCCAGCCGGGATTGACAGGAGGGTGTCGCAGACAAGGTATGATGTCCTTTTGTCTTCATCCTCTTCGTCGAAATCAAGCACGAACTTGGTTTTCAGATTCTTGAATGTAGTCCTGTCTGCCGAGCCGTCCTTGCGTAGGGTAAGGTTTACATATTTTACTTCGTCAAAGGTATATTCATCTGAGGAGGCTTTGCTGACAAAGTCCTTGACGAAGCGGAACTGAACCTTTCCCCTTGGCTTTACCTTGGCTGTCAGGTCACAGATTTCAAGGCCTCCCGGAACCACGGTGAAGTTCACGTCCTTGACATTCCCGATGTAGAGAGCCTGGTCAAGCACATCGTAAAGGACAAATGACTCGACCTCGTATTCACCTCCAAGCAACTGAAGCATTTCGCTCTTGAGTCCGAATTCGGCGGTTTCCTTGTTGGCTGCGGAAAGTGTAAGTGTCTGTGACAACTGTGATTTGCCGTATTTGAGATTTATCTGAATCTTTCCGGCCTGTGAAAGATATTCAAGCTGGCTGACAAGTCCTTTGGTGGAAGGCTGGTATGAAGCCTCCTTGAACAGCATGAACTGGACATTGCCGTAGTCCTTCTCTCGGTTGTCCGGCAAGTCCTCCCTCGCACAGGATGCAAGGGAGAACAGTCCGAAAACCGCAAGCAGAAGAACTGCCAGTCTTGTCAGTTGTTTCTTTATTGTCATTATTTTTTTTTATTAGTTTGCAGGGTCGTAGGTGCAGACAAGAACGTATTTTGGCGCCATATTTTCCAGGAAAACATAGCAATCATAGCAATACTCAGTGGCTTTCATATCAATCAACATCATGTTCCCGCCCGTCATTTCGTAGCTGAGCCAGGTGTTCTGATCCCAGTCGAAGAACGGGTATTGCTGAGGAGTACCTGAATATGTGATTGCAACATTGGAATAGTCAGGGGTTGTGTATTTCAGTTCCC
>CAMEBJ010000272.1 GCA_945912085.1 uncultured Bacteroidales bacterium
GTCAATTGCAAGTCCGTTCAGCCACGTTCCTATGATTCCGATGATGACCATCCTGAAGGAATTGTCAGGAATGAAGAAAGCAGTCAGGCAGACCACAATGCCAGAGCAGGTCACGCAGGTCCCGATGTCGATGTGAAGCAGTTTGTTCAGGATCATTGCCACGATGTCCAGCCCACCGGTAGAAGCGTTGATTCGGAAGAGAAAAGCCTGTGAAGCACTCAGCATCAGCACAAAGCAGCAAAGGTCGAACCACGGGTCACCCATCACTCCTGCCTGCCCGGGTGGAATCAGGCGGGTCACAGGATAGACCAGTTCGCATAGATCCATCGCAGGCCCGAGAAATATGGATGCCAGAATGGATTTCAGCCCGAATTCCTTTCCGACGATGATGATTGCCAGAATCACAAGGATGACATTGAGGATGAGCACGAATTGTGAGACCTTGATTGCCGGGATGATGGCATTCAGCACCATTGCCAGACCCGAGACAGTGCCCACGACAATCCCGCTCGGCATCAGAAAATAATAGACGGACGCTGCTCCAACAATCAACCCGACTGTCATCAGCAGCAATTCTTTCCAGAATTTCCCACTTTTCAGCACTGCAACCGCAGATGCCGAAACCTCTTTGAAGTTTTTCATTTTCTGTTTCTAAATATGTCTCCATTTCCTGGACCGGTTCTAAAATATGTCTCATTTTTCTCGACCGGTAGTGACATCTCACCGTATTTTGTTCAACCCTCCCGCGCAAGAGCATCAGAACCTTCCCGGAAACAAGTTTGCGAAGATAAAAACTGTTTCGGATTTTTTCAAGGAAATTTTTTATATTGTCCTTCCCGTGTTGGTCTCATTTTTATTTCCGACTTGACATCCACTTTATTCCCGACTTGACATTTCCGGCTTGTTTTTTCGCTAATGGGCGGGGGTGAGCAATATTTTTTGCGAAAAGGTAAATATTTACTAAATTTGCAGTCACTTTTGAGATATGGTGTAACGGTAGCACTACAGATTTTGGTTCTGTCTGTCCAAGTTCGAATCTTGGTATCTCAACTTTCTGTTCGCGGCTTTCCTGGTTGGGAGGCCGCGAATGACGTTTGGATCCCCGATCAGGTCGGTGATGACGTCGGTGTGATGGTGATTACGCTGGTATGACGGTGATGCCGTGCGGGTGAAGGGTATGCCAGGAAATCAGAACAGGCCGAAGAGCTGGGCGTCAATCTTGTCGGTAATCAGGGAAAAGTCTTCTGGGCAGTTCTGAAAGTCGAGATTGTCTGCTTCGATGGTGAGGACCTTGCCAGGGTAGGAGGCTATCCATTCGTCGTAGCGGTCATTCAGACCGGTCAGGTACTCGATGCTGATACTCTTTTCGTAATCCCTTCCGCGTTTGGCAATCTGGCTGACGAGATGGGGGATTGAGGATTTCAGGTATATTAGAAGGTCGGGCACCTTGACGAGCGACATCATCAGGCGGAACAGTTCCATATAGGTGTTGAAATCCCTTTCGGAGAGATTCCCCATCGCCCTGTTGTTTGCCACAAAGATATACACTCCTTCAAAAATTGTCCTGTCCTGGACTATGACCTGGTTGGAATTTGCTATTTCCAGAACGTCCTTGAATCTCTGTGCAAGGAAATATGTCTCAAGGTTGTAGGACCATCGCTGGATGTCCTTGTAATAATCTTCGAGATATGGATTGTAGGTGACAGCCTCGTACTTGGGTGTCCAGCCGTAGTGTTCAGCCAGCATTCTGGTCAGGGTTGTCTTTCCGCATCCGATATTTCCCGCAATTCCTATGTGCATATCAATTGTTTTTATATTCTTGGTTTACTCTTGTGCCGTTGCGGACGCAAATTTACGGAAAAATTCCTTACCTTTGCCGGGATTCGTAAGATAATTGATATATATAAAAATAGTGGATATGAAAACAGATTTGACAAAAACACTCGCCATTTCAGGCCAGAGCGGACTTTATACTTATTTGGCACAGGCCAGGAACGGAGCCATCGTTCAGTCACTCGTTGACGGGAAGAAATCCTGCTTCCCTGCAACCAGCAAGATGACCGCGCTCGAGGATATCTCAATCTACACTGAGGATGAGGAGGTTAAGCTGAAAGAGGTTTTTCTCCGTATGCACGAGCATCTCAAGGAAGAAGATGCTCCTTCCGCAAAGTCTTCTGCTGAAGAGCTCAAGGCCCTTTTCGAGCAGGTGCTCCCTGAGTATGACCGTGACCGTTTCTATGTGTCCCATATGAAAAAGGTTGTCGAGTGGTACAATTTCATCAAGAAATATGCTTCATTCGACTTTGTGAACCCTGAGGAAGAGACTGCCGCACAGGAGACTTCCGGGGAAGGGACTGACAAGGAATAAGAATCAATCAGATGAAATCAATCAGAGCGGTCACCCTCGGCTGTTCAAAAAACAGGGTTGACACCGAGCATCTCCTTTCAAAACTGGAGATGCTCTATGAAATTGTGCCTCAGGAAGATATGAGGGATTTTACGGATTAT